>CADCWH010000234.1 GCA_902806395.1 uncultured Thermomicrobiales bacterium
TCGGGCCAGGTCGACGTGGTTGGCACGCGCCGGACGACCGGGATCGTGTCGATGAAGACGGCGCTATTGGCCGGTGCGCTCTCCTGGGCCACCGGCGTCCCGTTCCCTGCCGGTACCCTGGCGAACGACGGGCCGCTCGCCACGCTCTGGAGCGCCGGGACGATGCGACCAGTCTGGCTAAGGATGGTTTGCCCGTTCGGTCCGCCGGCGAACTCGATGAACGCCCAGGCCGCATCCTGGTCGATGGCGGCTGCACTGAGGCAGAAGCCCGCGCCGTGCAGCATCCCGGCCTCGGTCTGGCCCCGCGGCAGCGGCGCCACGTCCCAACCGAAGGTCGCCCCATCCCGGAGCGCGGGCACCGCCTGGCGGCTCTCCAGCAGCATCGCCGCCCCGCCGGCGGCGAACCGGTCTGTGGGCGCCTGCTCGGCATTGGCCTCCCGCGACGGCGCGACGCGGTGGGTCAGGTTGAGGTCCAGGAAGAACTGCAGACCGGCCCGCGCCTCCGGCGTGTCCAGAGTCAACGTGGTCGGCTGCTGGAGGTCATCGACGAGCTCGCCACCGGCCTGCCAGACAAACGGGGCCGCCCGGATTAGGCTCGGCTCGGTGGCGAGTCCGTACTGGTCGGGCACCCCGTCGGCATCCAAGTCCTTGGTCAAGGCGACCGCGGCGTCCTGGAACTCCTGCCAGGTCCATTCGGCGGTCGGCAGGGGCACGCGGTTCGCCTCGAACAGGTCGCGGTTGTAGTAGACGACCAGGCTGGAAACGTTTTGGGGCAGGCAGGTGAGTTCGCCGTCACGGTAACGGAACGCGTCGAGGGCCGGTTCGAAGAAGTCGTCTTCGGCGATCTCGGCGCTCTCGGCGAGGCGCGAGCCAATCGGTGTCAGGTCGCCACCGGCGGCCAGGGGCCCGACGTTCCGGTAGTTGAGGAGGAAGACATCGGCGGGCGTCCCGGAGGCGAAGCCGCGCCGTAGCTCGGCGTAGTGGTCACCCTGGTCGGGGACGTGGACGAGGCTGACGGTGATCCCGGGGTAGTTGGTCTCGAAGGCCGCGACGACCTGCTCGTAGGCGGCGAGTTCGCCGGGTCCACCCCACGTCTGGAACGTCACCTGACCGGCGAGGTCGCGGGGCTGGACTCGGCTCGCCACGCCGACCGGAGCGAGTGCGGTGAGCAACACCACGGCGGCGAGGACGAGTGACCGGACCAGGGGCTGCGCGTGCATCGGCGATGTCCTTTCGACCAGTGCCCGGCCACCCCCCGGCGGCCCAGACGCCGTCTCCGGCCGCATGATGCGAGCCAATGGCGGGACTCCGGAGAGGGCCTACCGCGCCCCGGTCTCCTCACTGTCCGTCTCTGGGAACGTGCGACCGGGCGGGGAGGGCCTAGACGCCCCGGGCGGCACCACGTTTGGACGCCCGGTGCCCCCGCTAGGCGGGGGAGCGGTCGTCGGATCAGGGCGTGGGGTGGGAGAGAGGCAGGGAGAAGGTGAACGTGCTGCCCCGGTCCGGTTCCGACCATGCCCAGATCCGCCCGCCATGGGCCTCGATCAGCATCCGGCTGATGTAGAGGCCCAAGCCGAGGCCGCCCGCCCCGGTCGCGTCGGCCCGGTAGAAGCGCTCGAAGAGGCGGGGCAGGTGCTCCGGCGGGATTCCGGGGCCGAGGTCGGTCACTTCGACGCGGGCCTCCGCCTCGTCGGCGCTCACCACGACCGTGATGGGGTCGGTGCCCGGCGCGTATTTCACGGCGTTGCCGAGCACGTTCTGGAGCACCTGGCCCAGGCGATCGGCGTCCCAGTCGCCTTCGATCGCCCCCGGTGGGGCGACGACCTGGATGCGGCCCGCCTCCCCATGGGTGCTCACCGCATCGGCTTCGGCGCGGACCACCTCCACCAAATCGATGGTGGCACGGCGCAACTCCGGTGGCCCGGCCTCGAACCGAATGAGGTCTGCCAGGTCGTCGATCAGGCGCTGCATGCGGCTCGCCTGGGCCAGAATCGCATCGACGGTCGGCTCATGATAGGTGGCCCGCCGCCTGAGGAGTTGGACGCGACCCCGCAGGGTGGTGAGCGGGCTCCGCAGGTCGTGGCCGACCATCGCCAGGAAGTCGCGTCGCAGGCGCTCGGTCCGCTTGCGGTCGGAGATGTCGCGGACGGTGGACAGGTAGACCGTCCCCTCCGGCAGGGCGACCACGGTCGCGCGGGCCTCGACTGGAACCATCGACCCGTCCTTGCGCCGCAACTCCATCTCTCCGTGCCAGCTCCCCTCCGTCCGAAAGCGTTCGAACTCCGCCTGGGTCCACGCGGGGCCGTCCGCCACGACATCCTCGACGCGGAGACGCAGTAGCTCCTCCCGCCCATAGCCGAGGAGGGCCTCGGCGGCGGCGTTGGCATCCTGGTACCGGCGTTGGTCGTCGGTCACGAGGATCGCGTCGGCGACGCCCTCGAAGAGGCTCCGATACCGTCGCTCGGTGGCCTGAGCGACACGGAACAACCGGGCATTGTCGATGGCGACGGCCGCGTGGGAAGCGAGTCCCACCGCGAGTTCCTCGGCCCGCGGGTCGAAGACTCCCGGATCCGGATGGCCGAAGAAGAGCCCGCCCAGCACCTCCCCCGACCGGGACACCACGGGGACCGCGAGATAGCTGGAAACGGTCGGATGCCCGTCGGGGATCCCCGCATGGGGCACGTTCTGGGCGTAGCGCGAGTCGACGCGGACATCGTCCAGCCGGACCACGCCCTCGCCCCGGAAGGTCGGCCCGAAGATCGCCGTGGCCCGGGGCATCGGGAAGTCAGCGAACGCGTCGGTGGAGTCGCCGGCCAGGGCGTTGAGGGTGTAGGTCTCACCGGTGTCGTCGACGACGTTGTAGAAGAACGCCCCGAAGCTCGCTCCTGTCAGGTCCGTCGCCGCGTCGGTCACGGCCTGGACGAGCTGGGGCAGATCGAGTTCAGCCGTCAGCAGTTGCCCGACCCGGTTGACCGTCGCCAGCGTCACGGCGGCTGCCTCGGCCCGTTCGCGGGCCGCCCGCTCCCGCTCGAGCGTGTCCTCGCGCGCCGCGTCGGTCTCCGCGCGGTCGATGCCGACGGTGATCGAGGCGGCCACCGACGCCATCACCCCGAAGGTCCCCTCGGTCAGGGGCTTGCGGGCGAAGACGGCCATCACACCCAGTAGCCGATCCCCGATAACGAGGGGATAGCCTGCGAAGGCCGCCATGCCCTCACGTGCGGCCCACTCCTGGTCGGAGATCTCGGGATCACCCAGGACGGCGTTGGTGAGGTGGGGCTGGCGGCGGACGGCGATCCGGCCGATCTTCCACGCCCCGACCGGCACGCGTCCATGATGTCCGTCGAGGTGGGTATACATCCCCGCGCTGGCGCGCAGTACGAGGACGGTCGGGTCGGCCGCGTCCAGGGTCCAGATCCTCGCCAGGGCCACGTCGAGGTGGGTCACCATCGCCTCGGCACATCGCTGGAGCTGGTCGAGCAGTGGCAGGCGGGTCGTCAGGGCCGTGCCGATCGCCGCCACGAGGTCGGAGTGGCGCTTCCGCTCGTCCCGCTCGGAACGCACCGCGGCGCGCTCGGAGAGGTCGCGGGCGATGGTCGACGCACCGATCACCCGCCCGGAGCGGTCGTAGATCGGGGACATGGTGATCGCGACCTCGACCCGCGTGCCGTCCTTGCGGAGGCGCTCCGTCTCGAAGGTCGGGATGGACTCCCCGGCATCCAACCGGGCCCTGATCTTCATCAGGTCGTCCAGCAGCTCGGGGGGGATCAGCCGGGAGATGTGCTGGCCGAGAATCTCGTCCGGCGCGTACCCGTAGAGGCGCTCGGCACCGGCATTCCAATCGGTCACGATCCCGGCGAGGTCCCGGCCGACGATGGCCTCCCGAGACCCTTCCACGATCGCCGCGAGTCGTGCCGCGTCCTGTCCCGCCCGCCACCGATCGTCGATGTCGATCGCCATCGCGGCCCAACCGGTCTGCGCGTCGCTGGCGTCCCGGATGGGAGCGATCCGGGCCACGTGCCACCGATAGGCACCGTCGGCCCGCAACACGCGGTGCTCGACCTCAAATGCCTCACCCGTCGTCGCCGCCTCCCGGATGTGCATCCCGAAGGCGGCGATGTCATCCGGATGGATGGCCGCCTGCCACCCATCCCCGAGGGACTCCTCGAGCGAGAGTCCGGTGTAGGCGCTCCAATACGGATTGGCGTAGTCGACCGCACCGTCGAGCCGGATCGTCCAGACCGGCTGCTGGAGCGCCTCGGCGATGACGCGGTCGGCGAATTGGCGACGAGACATGGCAGAACGTTCCGATCCCCGAGCCTGACCGGGCGAGACCACCCGCGCCCGTGTGGGGCGATCACCCCGACGGGAGTCCATGGTACCGAGTATGGCAGTCGCAGCGGTCCCGTCCAGGCCACACCCGGGCGATTGGTATCGCCGATGACAGGTGCCGGCCGAATTGGACCGCCGCGGGCGACGAGTTGGATGCGAGTCGCGAGGAACGCCCGGTCTCGACGCTGGTCCCGTTACCCGGGCAGGCGCCTCTGGTCCGGGGTGGACGCCCCTACCGAGCGATCCGGCTGGCGCGCGGTCTCGCCAAGGTGCTACGGGAGCGTCAATGCCTCACCGAATACCACGGACCGGTCGGGCGACCCCCCCAGGGCGTCCTTTCCCTGGTCGCGTGCCACGGTTAAGAAGTTGCGCAACACGGTCGCTCCGCTCGGGTAAAGGGCGTTGTACCGCTCCGGATGGAACTGTACCCCGAACACGAACCGGTCGCGCCGTTCGATCACCTGGATGCCTGAGCGGTTCGTCACCCAGGCGACGAACCGCTCGGGCACCACCTCCGATTACCAGAAATGCGCCTGGAAGAACGACTGGGGCTGGCCGAGCCCGGCGGAGAGTAGGCATCCCAGATCTGCTTAGAGGGCAGGAAGCCGCGCTCCTGCCGCTGACCCGGAGCAAGCCGCGGGTCGGAGGGATCTCGCCCTCGGCCAGCGGCCCGAGCGGCCCCACCGGGCACCGTAAGCGAACCCGATGAGTTGGTGCCGGCGTAGAAGCCGAGGATCGGCACGGGCGCCGCGTGGATCGCCTCCAACGGGCCCGCCATCGTGGCCACGCCACAGCATGTCCGATCCGTCGTGTCGCCGCTGATGACCGCCGCGACCGCGCCCGTCGTCTCGATCATGGGGGAGAGACGTCGGCGTAGCGAACGACCAGGCAGTCCACGTCCGCCGCGGTCTGCAAGCGATCACGCGCCGCGTCGATCTTCTCCCGATGGGCCAGGCCCAATACGGGATCGTCGGTGACCCGCTCGTGCTCGGGGTCGACGTACGGGACGACGGACTGTGCCCCGCCTACTCCGCTCCCGACGACTCGTGACCGTCCCACCATGATGGTCAAGGATGGCTCCGGGTGGGGTGCCATGACCGGCGTCAGCGCGGCGATGCTCGCGGGGGCGGGGTTCACCGGCGCCCCGGTGGTGACCGTCGGGGCGGCAGAGATGGCGGAGACCTGGTCGGACCTCGGGACGCCGGTGTGAACCCCGGCGACGCACGTCGCGTCGATCGGACATGCGGACGTGGGGCCCGATCCGTTCGGTCTCGCCCTCTCACCTACGTGAGCGTGATGCCGGGATACCCACGGCGCGTTTGACGCCCTGCCACCTAGCTGCTAGCATCTCGCGGCTTCGCTCAGCGCAACTTACGGCTGACGCCAGATCGCCAGCGTCGCTTGTCCAAGCCCATCCCACTGTCGGGATTTCGTATATCAAGGAGAATGCGGTTTCCATGGATGAGATGATGCGACGACGGACCGGACGCCGGACATTCATGCGTGGGTCGCTCCTCGGTGGTGCCGCGGCCCTGGGTGTGGCGGGCGCGACACGCGGCATCGGCGCCGCCCGGGCGCAGGAAGCGTCGCCCGCCGCCTCCCCGGCCGCATCCCCGGCGGCGGGCTTCGACGCGGCGATGTGCTACCAGCCCTTCGGTGACACGTCGATGGTCAAGTACGACGCGGTCGGCGAGGGCCCCTTCAACATTGCCCTCTCCAACTCCTACATCGGCAACGTCTGGCGGACCCAGATGATCAACATGGCCGAGGCCTTCGTCGCCACGCCGGAGATCGCCCCGTTCGTCAGCGACTTCCAGGTCAACTCGGCCGGCAACGACGTCAACGCCCAGATCACCGCGATCGAGAACATGATCTCGAACGGGGCCCAGGCGATCATCATCAACGCCGCCGACCAAACCGGCCTCAATACCGTCGTCCAACGAGCCCGCCAGGACGGCATCGTGATCGTCTCCTTCGACAACATCGTCGATGTGGACGACACCGTGACCATCAACGAGGACCAGGTCGAGATGGGCCGTCGCTGGGCCCAGTTCCTAGTCGACCAGCTCGGTGGTCAGGGCAACGTCCTGATGATCAACGGCGTCGCCGGCACCGGGGTCGATGCCCAGCGCCGTGAGGGTGCCGCCGAGGTCTGGGCCGCGAACACGGGCATCACCGTGGTCGCCGAAGTCAATGGTGACTGGGACCCGGGCCTGGCGCAGACGGTGACGGCAAACGCCCTCGCCGCGAACGCTCAGATCGACGGTGTCTGGTGCCAGGGCGGCACTGACGGGGCGGTCCGCGCCTTCCTCGACGCTGGGCGCCCGCTGGTCCCGTTCGCGGGCGAAGCCGAGAATGGCTTCCGCAAGCAGATGCTCCAGTACGCCGACCAGTTCCAGGCCCTCTCCATCGGTCAGACGCCGGGGATGGGCAGCGTGGCGATCCGGGCCGCGATCGACCTGCTGCGCGGCATGGAGATGCCGGCCGACATCGCCATTCCCCTGCCGTCCGCCACGACCGACGAGTTAGTGCCGGGCGTCAACGTCTTCCCCGACCAGCCGGACAACTTCTTCACCCCCATCCAGGTCCCGGCCTGCGGCGTGACCCTCACCTTCGAGGAAATCGACGCCCAGGCGCAGAACGACTAGCGACCCGATGGCGTGAGGCGTGGCGGCCGGGATCTCCTTCCCGGCGGCCCGCCAGACACGACGACCGTGGCTCCGCCACCCGTCACGGGGCCACGGTCACCGGTCGCCGACTCGCGCGGTCCCCGGACCACCGACGGTCGTCGTCCCCTGGATGCCGTAGGCGAGGCCCTCGTATCCCGCTAGGTTCCTGAGACGAGGCGCCACGACTGGGGCTCCCGTCCTGGAGTCATTCCGGTGATTTCGTCTGATCCTCGGAGGTCGTCCACAGAGCGCCGGGATGATATGAGGTCTCCCCTACGCTCGTTGGGCGCGCACGGCGTCTTAAACGACCCACGGGGCTCGGGCTCCGTGACGACGAATGGGTCCGGCGATCACTGGGTCCGCAGGCCGTCCCGCGACCTCGGGCGAGTCATGGTTTGGGTCGCAAGATCCATGGGGGCGCCGGGCGTATGAGCCCACCCACCGCCGGGAACGGCGAGCCCATTCTTCCTATTCGACGGGGGACCAGTCGCGTGCCACTGCTCTCCGCCACCGGGATTACTAAACGATTCGGGGGCGTCGTCGCCCTGCACGATGCCGGCTTCTCCTGCGAGGCCGGGGAGATCCATGCCTTGCTCGGCGAGAACGGCGCCGGCAAGAGCACCATGGTCAAGGTCCTCTGCGGGGTCCAGCCGCCGGACGAGGGTGGGCTGACCTTCCGGGGTGACGCCGTCGCCTACCGGAGCCCGGCCCGGGCCAAGGCGGCCGGCATCGTGCCGGTCTTCCAAGAACTCTCATTGGTTCCCGACCTGACGGTGGCCCAGAACATCTCTCTCGGCAAGGAGCCCCGCAACGCGCTCGGCCTGATCAGAGCCCGGGCGATGCGCCGTCACGCCGCGGAGTTGCTGGACGGGCTCGGCTTCACGGGGATTGACCCCGAGGCGACGGTCGCCGACCTGCCGCTGGCGGAGCGGCAACTGGTCGAGATCGCCAAGGCGATCGGTTCCGACCCGGCGGTCCTGATTTTGGACGAGGCCACTTCGGCCCTGCCCCAACGGGAGGTCGAGCGGGTCTTCACCGTCCTGCGACAACTGCGGGCCGAGGGCAGCGCGATCATCTTCATCTCGCACCGGATGGATGAGGTCGAGACCATCTGCGACCGGGCCACAGTGTTCCGCGACGGTACCGACGTGGGCACCGTCAAGATGGCCACGGTGCCGCCCCGTCAGATCGTGCTGATGATGATCGGCCGCGAACTGCGTGAGGTCTTCCCGGACCGCCCTCCGCTGCCTGAGCCGGCGGAGCCCCTGCTCCGGGTCGAGGGTCTGAGCTGGGGGACGACGCTGCGCGACATTTCCCTGACGGTCCACCGGGGTGAGATCCTCGGCCTGTCGGGCCTGGAGGGACAAGGGCAAGGCGACCTGCTGCGAGCGCTGTTCGGGGTCTATGCGGGGGTAACGGGGACAGTCACGCTGGGGGGGAAGACGGTCCGGCTCGGCAGCCCGCGGGCGGCGATGGACGCCGGGATCGCCCTGGTGCCGGAGGACCGTAAGACGCAGGCGCTGATCCTCCCCCTCAGCATCCGCCAGAACATGACCCTGCCGACCCTGTCCAGCATCTCCCCAGGGGGGTTCGTCTCCGAGGCGGCCGAACGCTCGGTGACCGCGCGGATGCGGGACCGGTTGACGATCAAGATGAGTAGCGGAGAGACGCCGGTCCGCTACCTGAGCGGCGGCAACCAGCAGAAGGTCGCCATCGCCAAGTGGCTGCTGAGCGAGGCCCGGCTCTACCTGATGCACGACCCGACCCGGGGAATCGACGTCGGGGCCAAGCAGGAGCTCTATGCGCTGATGCGCCAACTGGCCGCCCAGGGGCACGGGATCATCCTGTTCTCGACGGACCTGGCCGAGGTAACCGGCCTTTGCGACCGGGCCCTGGTGATGTACGAAGGGGCGATCGGTCGCGAACTCAGCGGTGATGACCTGACCGACGCCAACCTGATCAGCGCTGCCGTCGGCATCGCCGCCGAGCGCGACGCTGGCGACCCGACCCTAGTTGCCGGGTCCGCCCCCGACCCCGGCCACGCCCCGAGTCCCGGATCGTGACCACCGGTGAGGACATGGGGGCACGCGGCGAGGCCCCACCGGGCGAAGCGGGACGGGGCACAGCGCCGATGATCCCTCCTCGCAGTGGAGGGGGCGGATGCCCCGACCGGCACTGGTGGACCGGGACCATCGCCCGAGGCGGACGGGCACGGAGCGAGGCAGGGGCATGAGCGTCGCCACGACCAAGACCATGACGTCGACACCGTTTGACGCCGACCCGCCTGGCCGGGGAAGACAAGGCTCCGTCCGGCGTCGGCCGTTCGTCGTCCGCAATGCCCGGCTCCTGTTGGCCTGGGTCATCTTCGTCGCCTTATTCATCGTCTATTACCGGCAGTTGGAGGCGTTCCGGCCGCGTGAGGCGCGGACGATCGCCAATAGCGGGATGACCCTGGTAATCGCTGGGTTCGGTCAGACGATCGTGATCCTGACCGGCGGCATCGACCTCTCGATCGGCCCACTGATCAGCCTGACCAACAGCGTCGCCTCTCGGATCGGCGACCCGGACGCGCCGCGCTCCAGCATGAGTCTTGCGGCGGCGGCAGCCCTGGGGATCGGAGCCCTGGGCGGCCTGATCAACGGGGTACTGGTCGCTTACGGCCGCTTGCAACCGATCATCGTCACCCTGGCGACGGCATCAATCTACGGCGGGATCGCCCTGGCGATCCGTCCCGATCCGGGCGGGACCATCCCGTTCGAATACACCGACCTGCTGACCGGGCTGTTCTGGGGCGACCAGGTGCCTCGCTCGCTGGTGGTCCTCGCCGCGCTGGTGGTGACCTGGTCGCTGTTCCGGCGGACGCGGCTCTGCACCCGCATCTATGCCGTCGGCAGCAGCGAGGGGGCGGCCTATATGTCCGGGGTCGACGTGGCCCGCGCCAAAGTCTGGGCCTACACCATCTCCGGCCTCTCGGCGGGGATGGCCGGCCTCTTCTACACCGCCCAGACGGCCACCGGTAACGCCCTGGCCGGCAACGTCTACACCCTGAACGCGATCGCGGCGGTGGTCCTCGGGGGGGCCAGCCTGGCTGGGGGGTCAGGCTCCTTCATCGGGACGGTGGCCGGAGCCTACGTGATCGCGATCATCCCGACCGTCCTGTTCTTCTACGACGTCAGCACCTTCTACCAGCAGTTCTTCCAGGGTCTGATCCTGCTCGCCTCGGTCTCCCTCGGCGCCCTCGGGGTCCTGCGGGTCCGCAATCGAATGGAGAGGCTGTGAGCGACAGGAGTACGATCGCCAGTCGCCCGGACGACGCTGGGGTCCCGGGCGTGGCGGATGGGGGGGCGCGGACCGGGCCCCGGGGATGGGCGTCCCAGAATCGGCCCCTGGTGATCGCCTACGGGCTGATCCTGGTCTTGGTCGCGGCGGCCGGCATCCTCAGCCCGGGATTCGTCTCGCCCGCCAACCTGCGGCAGCAATTGGTACTGGCCTCGTTCCTCGGCGCGATCGCCGCCGGCCAGACGATCGTGGTCTTGACTGGGGGGATTGACCTCTCGGTGGCCTGGAACCTCAACTTCGCCGCCATCCTGCTGACGCAACTGGGAGGCAGCGGCGACGGCGCCGGCCGCCTCGCCTACGCCACCGCCGCGGCCCTGCTGGCGGCGACCGCCACGGGCGTCGTCAACGGCCTGGGTGTCGCATTCCTGCGCATCCCACCCCTGGTGATGACCCTGGGCATGAACGCGGTGTTGCTAGGCCTGACGCTGGTCTACACCAATGGCTCGCCCCAGGGCCGGGCGCCCGGATTCGCCCGCGAGCTAGCGATCGGCCGCCTGGCTGGCGTCCCCTACGCGCTCGTGCTGTGGGCGATCCTCGGCGCCGTGGTCATCGTGACGCTGCGCCAGTCGGTCTTCGGGCGTCGTCTCTACGCCGTCGGCAACAACCCCCGCGCCGCCTACCTCTCGGGCGTGCCGGTCCGCGGCGTCCTGGTCATCGCCTATGCCGCCTGCGGCTTCTGCGCCGGCCTGACGGGGATCCTCCTCACCGGATACTCGTCCCAGAGCTACCTCGGCATGGGCGACAACTACGTGTTGCCCTCGGTGGCCGCCGTCGTCATCGGCGGCACATCGATCCTGGGGGGGTCCGGCGGCTACACCGGCACCATCGCCGGCGCGATCACCGTGGTCCTGCTCCAGAACACCCTCTCGATCGTCGACATCGGCCAGGCCGGCCGCAGCATCATCTACGGCCTCGTGATCCTGGCGATGCTCTTCGTCTATGGGCGAGGGGGGCGGGTCAGGGAGTGACGACGGAGGCGGCAGACGGCAGGTCGTTGGTGGGGATCGGTGGGTCGCGAGGGCAAGGGGCGTGGGAGCCGCGACCGGTGTGCCTCGACTTCGGCCACATGTCATGCCACTGGCGTGGGTCTTGCTTTGCAGCGCGGTGAAGAGACGACGCCGACAGTGTGACCAGCGAACGAGGAAAGGAGCGACCAATGTCTCTGAACCCTGTGACGTGCGGGAGCTGCGGCACCGAGAATCCACCCGAAAACGACGTCTGCGCCAAGTGTGGGCTCCCGCTGACCGGTTCGGGAGATGAAGCGCTTCGGGAGAATCTCGAAGCGCAGGATCAGGGCGGGCTGATCGGTGGGGGCGGGACGGTCGGCGCCGGTGGGGCGCTTGGCACGGACGCCCAGCCTTCCAATCTGGGTTTCGGTGCCGGTGGGACGGGCCGAGGCATCCTACCGCCGGGATGACGAGCGCAACGGCGCACCTGGGCCCGCAACCTACGCGGGGCACGGTGCGCCGTCCGGTGACCACACACTCCAGCGTCATCGTGGCCGCCACCCCGTGAGCATCCAGCGAGAACCGCCACGCTCACGCTGACCGGCACCGGCCAGGTGGTGTCGCACCGGGAGGGCTGAGTCGGCGTCATTGACCCTGATCCCGACGAACCGCGCTGTTCCCCTGGTGCCACCTCAGGCTGGGACTGGGACTCCGGTCATGCTCTCCGCCGTTGCCACGTGACGGGGCGTCACCTATGATCGTGTCAGTCCGCCCACGACACGAACCCTGGGTTGCCCCGCGATGTCCACGCCCGAAGCGTTGGCCCGGACCACGATCGATGCCGCGCTGACGGCGGCGGGCTGGTGCGTTCAGGACGCGGGCGCCGCGAACCTCTCCGCGGGCGCGGGCGTCGCGGTGCGGGAGTTCTCGCAGCCCGGGCTCGGCGAAGCCGACTACCTGCTCTTCGCCGGTGGCCAGGCGGTCGGGGCCGTGGAGGCCAAGAAGGTCGGGACGACGCTGACCGGGGTCGAGGTCCAGTCGGCCAAGTACGGCGCGGGCCTGCCCCCCTATCTCGCCGGTCCGGCCGCTCCCCTTCCTCTACGAGAGCACGGGAGTCGAAACCCGCTTCACCGACCGGCTCGACCCCGATCCCCGGAGCCGCCGCATCTTCGCCTTTCACCGGCCCGAGACGACCCTCGCCTGGCTCGCGGCCCGGCCTGGCGGCGGGACGGCCCAGACCGGTGCCGGCATCGCCGAGGAACCGGCGGGCTACGACCTTCCCCGGTCGCTGCGCGGCCGCCTCCGCCACATGCCCCCGATCGACCAGCGTTGCCTCTGGCCGGCCCAACTCACCGCGGTCCGCAACCTGGAACGGTCGCTGGCCGAGGACCGTCCCCGCTCCCTGATCCAGATGGCCACCGGCAGTGGCAAGACCTTCACCGCGATCACCGTCATCTACCGGATGGTGAAGTTGGGGCGGGAGTATGAGCGTGCGGATTCGATTCGTCCATTGCAAAGCGACCTACTCCCCGAGGGCTGGATAGTCGAGCCTTGGCACAGACTGGCAGAACGCGTCACCGTTGGCTTCGTTGGTCCGATGAAACACGAGTATGTGCCGGAAGGCGTTCCGTTCCTACGATCACAGAATGTGAGAGAGAATCGTTTCGAGCCGACTGGACTGCTGCAGATCTCACCGGCGTTTCACCAGCGAATCTCGAAATCCCGACTCCGGCCTGGCGACCTCGTCGTCGTTCGGTCAGGCTCTGTGGGTGTGACTTGCGTAATCCCAGACCATCTTCACGATCCGAACTGTGCTGATCTTGTGGTGATCCAACGGCCGACTGGCATCGACTCTCGGTATGGCAGTTATTTCATGAACTCCGTGGCTCGTGAAGCCATTAAAGCA
>CADCWH010000235.1 GCA_902806395.1 uncultured Thermomicrobiales bacterium
CCGGGAGTACCTCACGGGATCCCCGACCGCTGTTCTCCCGATGCGCGGGCGAGACTCAACTGCGCCCGCCACCACCTGTGTCCGGAATGCGAAGCCGATCCGGTGGTATGTCATTGTTCTGCCCGACTGCACCCTTTCACCTTGGAGATCATCCGGTCGGGCGCCTGACTCTCAAGTCCTAGATCTGCGGTTCGAGTGACATGCTCACGACGCGGGGCCATCGAGCCAAGCCCGATGGTTACCGTGTGGTAAATTCCTCCTCCCGCCCGTCACCTCGACAGGCCTCACACGCCTCACGTTAGCGAGCCCTGGCCCCGTCTCGTGATCCGCGGCGTCAGTGTGCGTGCGCACCAGATGAGGAACGTGCGACGTGTGGCGGCTCCTACGACAACGGAACCTCGGCCTGCTCTGGGCGGCTGGGCTGATCTCGATGATCGGCGACTGGATGCTGATCGTCGGGCTGCCGATCGAGGTCTACCGGCTGACTGGCTCGGTCGGGATAACCGGGGCGGTGCTGATCGCCAGCCGCATACCGGCCGTCGTGTTCGGGTCGGTCGCCGGGGTGTTCGTGGACCGGTGGGACCGGCAGCGGACGATGGTCGTCGCCGACTTCGCCCGGGTGCCGGTGCTGCTTGCTCTGCTGCTGGTCCGGGACGCGGGCGATGTCTGGCTCGCCTACGTCGTCGCGTTCCTGGCAGCCACGGCTCGGACCTTCTTCGGACCGGCCGAGTCGGCCCTGATGCCCCGCCTGGCCCACGAGGACGACCTGGTCGCCGCGAACACGCTCAACAGCCTGAATGACAACCTGAGCCGACTCATCGGCCCCGCGGTCGCCGGGTTGGTGGTCGGTTTCGCCGGGCTCGGCGGGGTGGCGATCATCGACGCGGCCACCTTCCTCCTGTCGGGTCTGCCCATCTCGGCGATCCGGCCGGTCGGCGGCGCGGCGCGCGCCGCACGGGCGGCACACGACCTGACCACCGCAGTGACGCGCCACCCTTTCCGGAAAATGACCGACGAGTGGGTCGACGGGCTGAGGATCATCCAGAACGACGTGACCCTGCGTTGGGTGTTCGGGGCGATCGGATTGATCTTCCTGGGCGAGGGGGTATTCAGTCTGCTCATCAACGTCTTCGTGGTCGAGGTCTATGGCGGCGGCGGGCTCGAACTGGGTTGGTTGTTCAGTGCCCAGGCGGTCGGGGGGCTGGTCGGGGCGGCGCTGATCGGGAACAGGCTCAGCGGAGTTGCCCCGATCCGCCTGTTCGGGCTGGGCTGCGTCGGACTGGGACTCGGTGACATGGCGATCTTCAACGTCCACCGCTTCGGTGGCGACATCATCGCGGCGATGGTCTTCTTCGTCCTGGTCGGTGTCCCGTCCGTCGCCCTCGGTTCCGGCTACACCACGCTGGTCCAGCGGCGGGTGGCCGACAGCCACCGGGGACGGGTCTTCGGCGTGATCGGCGCGGTCAACTCGGTGCTGCTGATTGTCGGCTCGATCCTCTCCGGCGCCGTCAGCGACCGCCTCGGTGCCGCCAACATCCTCGGCGTCTACAGTTTGATCTATGTCCTGGCCGGCTGGTTGCTCCTGGCGAGGGTCGGCCGGCACGGCGGGGATATGGGGGGAAGCGAGACTCGGTCACCCATACCATCGACGGGTTGACCGGAGGGGCCCGCTCGCCAGGTGCCAACGATCGGCGTGGTCTCCCGGCACCCTTGCTATAGTTAGCTCATCGCACCCATCATCCCGGACCAGCCTCGGAGTGTTCACCGTGACCGCGACTTCCTCTCCAGCGACCGCCAAGACGGAAACCAGAACTTCCCCCGACAGCGTCGCGCTCGCGCGGGCGGCGGGGGTCGGACCGGTGGCGTACCTGCGGTCACGGGGGTTCGTCCAGGACGTGACGGACGAGGCCGGGCTGGAAGCGGCGTTCGCGGCCGGACCGGTGACGGTCTACCAGGGGTTCGACCCGAGCGCCTCGTCGCTGCACATCGGCAACCTGCTCGGGATCATGATGCTCGGCACGCTGCAGCGGTTCGGCCACCGGCCGATCGCCCTCGGCGGCGGTGGCACGATGCTGGTCGGTGACCCGTCCGGCAAGACTTCCACCCGCTCGCTCCTGACGGCCGAGGCGATCGAGGAGAACCTGCGGGGAGTGCTGCCCCAGTTCGGCCGCTTCCTCGACTTCGAGGGGGGTCGCTTCGGTGCCAACCCGGCCGCACTCCTGCTCAACAATGCCGACTGGCTGGTCCACATCGGATACATCGCCTTCTTGCGGGACATCGGCCGCCACTTCTCGGTCAACGAGATGCTGGCCGCCGAGACGTACAAGGTTCGGCTGGAGACGACCGGGCTCAACTTCGTCGAGTTCAACTACCGCCTGGTCCAGGCCTATGACTTCTTGCACCTATTCCGCGAACTGGACTGTCGTCTCCAACTGGGCGGTTCCGACCAGTGGGGCAACATCGTCGCCGGCGTGGACCTGGTCCGGCGGGCTGACGGTGGCAAGGCCTTCGGCTTGGTCTGCCCGCTGCTGACGACCGCCTCGGGCAAAAAGATGGGCAAGAGCGAGGGGAACTCGGTCTGGCTCGAACCATCCCTGACGAGCCCCTACGAGTTCTCCCAGTACTGGGTCAACGTCGAGGATGCCGAAGTTGACCGCCTGCTGCGCCTCTACACCTTCGTACCGGATGACCGGATCGCCGAGTTGACCAATGTCTCCGGTGCCGCGCTACGGGAAGCGAAGCGGGTCCTGGCCCACGAGGTGACGGCGTTGGTCCACGGCGAGGCAGCGGCGCACGAGGCGGAAGATGCCGCTCGTCGCCTATTCGGCAGGACATCCCCCTCCACCGGCGATGCGGCCGTGCCGACCACCGAGGTTGCCACCGCCGATGTCGAGGGCGGGCTCACCCTGGCCGACCTGCTGATCCGGACCGGCTTGGTCACCTCTCGCGGCGAGGCCCGCCGCCTGGCGACCCAAGGCGGCTTGTCGGTGGACGACCAGCGCGTGACCGATGTCGATGCCGCGTTCCGGCCGGATGGGGGCGAGGCGTTGGTCCGGGCCGGGAAGAAGCGATTCCGGCGGATCGTGGTGACGGACTAAATCGGGACCGACCGACGCACGCCGCTGGTGTGGAAAAGATGCGTCGGAGGGTCGCTGCGCGCTGCGCCCTACCAGTGGGACCCGCGTTCCGGGTCGGACATTATCGCAGGCAACCGGACACAGTGAATGGTGGCCCTTTGAACGAGCCGTTCGCTCTTGATGCTCGCGGCGGTCGGCAGGTGGTGGCATTCTGCCCGTTCCCACTCCTGCCGATCATGAATGCCGAGACGAGGATCGGGCCGGCCGGGTGGTGCGATGGATGGGGAGTGCTCAGGTGCGGATCACCCGGGCGATGACGATGTCGTCGGGAACCCGTGGAGGAATTGGCTGTTCGC
>CADCWH010000236.1 GCA_902806395.1 uncultured Thermomicrobiales bacterium
CCGGCCGGCGGACCGCTCGCCCGTGCAGCCGCAGGCCGTCGAACGCTTGAGGCGACGTCACCTCATGGACCAGATGCAGGTCGATGTAGAGCAGGTCGGGCTCGCCGTCCGCTGAGTGGACGACGTGCCGATCCCACAACTTGTCACTCAGTGTCTTCGCCATCGCTCCTACCACTCGATGCTGTTGCCAACCCGGTCAATCGTCGCCGCGTGGATCACCACGCGTTCCCACCAAACAGTGGACGTCGATATTCGCCCGGCGTCCTTACCCGGTGCCCCGTACCCCTCAGCTCCAACGCGACGTCGACGAGCCAGCGATCACCGTTGACGGCCTGCCCTGCTCCACCCGGCTGAGCGCCGCCAGATACGCCCGTGCGCTCGCCTCGACCACGTCCGTCGCCAGACCGTGGCCGTTGAACAGCGAGTCACCGACCCGGATGCGGACATGCGCCTGGGCCTGCGCGTCAGGGTTGGGAGTGACCGCCTCGATCTGGAAGTACTCCAGCAGCGGCGTCTGGCCGAGGGCCGCGTCGATCGCGGCGTAGATCGCCTCGATCGGCCCGTTGCCCTCGCCCTCGCCGGCGACCTTCTCGTCGGTATGGATCAGCACGACGCTCGCCATCGCGGGCTCACCGCTGGCGATGTCCACCTTCCACTGGACGAGGTGGAGGCTGTCCTGGCTCGTGGCCAGCTGATCGCTGACGAGCGCTTCGAGGTCGGCTGAGGTGACGAGCTTTTTGCGATCGGCGAGCTCCAGGAACCGGAGATAGGCCGCCTGCACCTGCTCCTCTTCGAGTTTGATGCCGAGCTCGGTCAGGGCGTTCCGGAAGCCGGCCCGGCCGGAGTGCTTCCCGACGACCAGCTTCGTCCCCTCCCAGCCCACGTCCTGGGGGTTCATGATCTCGTACGTCGTTCGGTCCTTCAGCATCCCGTCCTGGTGGATACCCGCCTCGTGGGCGAAGGCGTTGCCCCCGACGATCGCCTTGTTGACCTGGACCTGGAGCCCGGTGATCGTGCTCACCAGTCGACTGGTGGGGACCAACCGCTCCGTCTTGACGTTCGTGTACGCGCCGCCGAACTGCTGGCCACGCGTGGCGAGGGCCATCACGACCTCCTCCAGCGCGGTGTTGCCCGCCCGCTCGCCGATGCCGTTGACCGTCACCTCGATCTGCCGCGCCCCGGCGCCGACCGCCGCCAGCGTGTTCGCCGTCGCCATGCCGAGATCGTTGTGGCAATGGACCGAGATCACGGTGTCGTCGATGCCCAACACGTTCGCCCTGAGGTGCGCGATCAGGGCCGCATACTCCGCCGGCGTGGTGTATCCGACCGTGTCGGGCACGTTCAGCGTCGTCGCGCCGGCAGCAACCGCCCGGGAAAAGACCTCCACCAGGTAGTCCCAGTCGGATCGCGTCGCGTCCTCCGCCGAGAACTCGACGTCGCTGGTGAAGCTCTTCGCGAGCGCCACCATCTCCGAGACGCGCTCGAGGACCTGGGCCCGGTCCATGCGCAGCTTGTGGGCGAGGTGGATGTCCGATGTCGCGATGAACGTGTGGATCCGGGGAGCCTCCGCGCCCCGAACCGCCGCCGCCGCCCTTTCGATGTCGACCTGGCTCGCCCGGGCAAGGCCGGCGACCGAGGCGCCCTTCACCCGCTCGGCGATCATCTTGACCGCCTCGAAGTCCCCTGGCGACGCCGCCGGGAACCCCGCCTCGATGATGTCGACCCCGAGCCCGACCAGCGCGTCGGCGACCTCGAGCTTCTCCGGGACCGTCATCGTCGCGCCCGGTGACTGTTCACCGTCCCGCAGCGTCGTGTCGAACACCCAGATCCGGTTGCCTACGCTCGGCTCTCCGTTGCTCGTCATTGCTCTCCCTGTTATGTCCAGCGAACCTGCCACGTCGAGAAAGGTCGAGACATCTCCTCCGACCTCAACCGGATCGATGGGGCCACCACCCCCATCTGACATCCGGAGCGGAGCGAAGGGTCCCCTCTGGTCCCCGTCGACACGCACCGGCGCTACGCGGACACATCCACGGGCGTCTTGCCCTTCTTGAGGAACGGCATCATCGCCCGGAGGTCCTTTCCGACCGCCTCGATCTGCGTCGAGCCGTGCTCCTCGCGCATCTTCATGAAGCCGGCCCGGCCCGATTCGTTCTCCGCGATCCACGCCGTGGCGAACTCGCCGCTCTTGATTGAGGTGAGGAGCTCCTGCATCCGCTGGCGCGTCTCGTCGGTCACGATCTTCGGCCCGGCGTAGTAGTCGCCGTACTCCGCCGTGTCGCTGACCGAGTAACGCATGTAGGAGAGGCCGCCCTCGTAGATGAGGTCGACGATCAGCTTGACCTCGTGGAGACACTCGAAATAGGCGATCTCCGGCTGATAGCCCGCAGCCACCAGCGTGTCGAACCCCGCCTCGATCAGCGCCGAGAGACCGCCGCAGAGGACCGCCTGCTCGCCGAAGAGGTCGGTCTCGCACTCCTCGGTGAACGTGGTCTCGATCACGCCGGCCCGCGTCAGGCCGAGGCCCTTGGCGTAGGCGAGCGCGACCTGCTTGGCGTCACCCGTCGCGTCCTGGTGGACGGCCACGAGACCCGGCACCCCGGCCCCCTCCGCGAACAGCTCGCGGAAGCGGTGTCCCGGAGCCTTGGGCGCGACCATCACCACGTTGACGCCGGCCGCCGGCACGATCTGCTCGAAGCGGACCGCGAACCCGTGCGCGAAGAGGAGCGTGTTGCCGTCCTGAAGGTTGTCGCGGACCGACGCCTCGTAGATCGACCGCTGCGTCTGGTCCGGCGCCAGCAGCATGACGAGGTCCGCCCGCTTCGCCGCCTCGGCGACCGTCGCGACCTCGAACCCGTCCGCCTCGGCCTTCGCCTTGCTCTTGCTGCCCTCGTGGAGACCCACGACGACGCTCAGGCCGGAGTCGCGGAGGTTCTGCGCGTGGGCGTGCCCCTGGCTCCCGTAGCCGACGATCGCGATCGTCTTCCCCCGGAGCGGGTCGAGGCTCGCGTCGCGATCGTAGTAGAGCGTTGCTGCCACCGGTTCTCTGTCCTTCCCTGTCTCGTCGGACCGGCGGCGACTTGCCCCCGGCACTCTTCCCATCGTCGTAGGGGAGGACCTCCCCGCGCTCCCGCGGGCGCGGCCTGCCCTTCGTGGGTCAGTCCGCCGCCATCGCCTCGGCCCGGTCGACCCTCCCGTTCCGGACTTGAACCGATCCGCCCCCCCGTGTCATCGCGATGGGGCCGGTGCGGACCAGCTCGCGGATACCGTAGGGCTTGACCATCG
>CADCWH010000237.1 GCA_902806395.1 uncultured Thermomicrobiales bacterium
GTGGTTCCGGTCGTTCCCGGGCCGTGAGGAAGCGCAGTTCATGTGGTCCCTGGCGGTCCGATTCGCCCGCCACCTCGAACAGTGGCCCGGCGTCGCCCGTCCCGGCCACAGCCGCGAATACCTGAGCACTGGGCCAACTGGCCTGCCGAGCATAGGTGACGAGTTGGCCGAGTGTGAGAGCATCGAGTCGTTCGACCCGCTCGATCAGCGCGTGGAAGACGGCCGCCGTGACCTCGACGTCCCCCACCGCCCGGTGGCTCGACGTCCCCTCCACGCCGAGCGCAACGGCGACGGCCGAGAGCGAGTAGTGCGGCAGGTCGTGGAGCATGACGGTCGCTAGGTGGAATGTGTCGACCCAGGGATTTTCTAGCGCCAGACCGGCGCTCCGCAGCATGGCGATGTCCATTTGGACTGAGTGCCCGACCAGTGTCCTGGTGCCGATGAATCGCTTCATGTCGGCCGAGACATCTGAGAACGACGGGGCGGCAGCGACTTCCGCAGCGGTGATCCCGGTTAGGCGACTGATGTCGAGCGAGAGGCTCTGGCGTGGCCGGACCAGGGTCGAGAATCGTTCCAACACTCGCCCCCGGGAGGAGAGGGCGACGGCTATCTCGATGATCTCGTGTCGCGACGGGTCCATACCGGTCGCTTCGACGTCGATGACGACGACCGGATCGAGCGTCAGGCCGCCCGACTGGACACCGCGGCGGGAAACGCGGGGAGAGGTGCTCACGATCGCGTCGCACCGGCGGCGTCAACTGCGAGACGCAGCGTGAGCAGCGCCAATTGGCTGAGGCCGACGGGGACTTGCTCCGTGTCGACCCATTCGTCCGTCCGGTGGACGTTGCCGCCCGAGGTCAGACCGATGCAGATGGCCGGAATGCCACGACTGATCGCGATGTTGGCGTCGGTGCTAGAGGCGTCGAGGATCGCGTCCTGCCCAAGGTCGGCCAGGACGCGTTTGGCCGTTCGGACGATCGGGGCGTCCGGATCCACCTGTCCAGCCGGCCGTTCGCCCAGGACCCTCGTCTCGACCGTGATGCCGACGGCTGTGGTGACCAGTCGAGCCATCACCCGACGGGAGAGGTCGTCGAGCGCACCAGCGTCCAAGGAACGCATGTCGATCAACATGGATGAACGTGGCGCGATCGTGTTGATCGAGATGCCACCCTCGATCATCCCGATGTTGAGCGTGGTCTTGGGCCGAGCGGGGACGCGCACGGACGACACGGCGGCGATCAGGTCGCCCAGCACGTGGATGGCGCTCGAACGCCCATAGTTACCCCAGCTGTGTCCACCGGGACCGGTGACCACCACTTCGATCCGGCGGCTCCCCACGGCGGCGTAGGTGACCCTCCCGAGATTATGACCCTCGATCGCGACCATGTTCTTGGACTCCGGGAAGCGGTCCATGATCGCCCGGATTCCGACCAGATTGCCCAACCCCTCCTCTCCTACCGGGGCGGCCAGAACGACTGAGCCTGCCGGTGTCACGCCGAGGGATCGAAACAGGGCTGGCAGCGTCAGCATCGCCGCCACTCCCAAGCTGTTGTCACCGATCCCCGCCCCGTGCAGTCGCCCCTCGTCACGATGGATCGCCAAGTCGGTACCGGCAGCGAAGACCGTGTCGGTGTGGGCAGCGAGGACCACCGCCGGAGTGTCACTCGCTTCGCCGATGGTCGCCCAAACATTGCCGAGCTCGTCCGGACCCTGGACCTCACCCACCATGCTCTCCGCGTCCGCGAGAACACCCGCCACGTGACGCGCGCGTTCAAACTCGTCACCGGTGGGGGCCGGGACGCTGGCGATGGCCTCGGTCAGGTCTAGGACGGCGGGCAGCAGTTCCCGGGCGGCCGCAAGGACGGACGAGGGGGACGGGACGGGAACGGTCGTCAAGGGTGCACTCCGGGGGTCACACGGCGGGCCACTCGATGGACAGGATCAGGCGATATTGATTCATGGAGTCGGCCGACCGTGTCGGGACGCCGCGAGTGACGGCGACAAGTTATCGGATGCCTTCAGGCGTCCACCCGACCAGGCTGGTCGAGGATGAGGATGCCGACAAGGCTTCGGTCATGCGGTCGGTGAGGGACGGAAACTGCGACGATCGACACGGGCGAGTATACCCGTGCCCAGCGAATCGGCGTGCATCCGCACCCAACATCGGGTAGTTCCCGATGGGTCGCCGACTTGACACCCCATGGGGGCAAAGATAGGTTTCATGGCAAGATGACGGGGACGAGCCCCTGTCCCGCGTGCCCGATCTCGACACCCGTCCGGACCATGCTGGAGGACCACGTGGCCTATCACCAATTCGATGCGGTCGTCGTCGGCGCCGGCGGCGCGGGCCTGATGGCGGCAATCCAGCTCGCCGGCAAGAGCAACACGGCCGTGGTCAGCAAGCTCTATCCACCTCGGTCCCATACCGGGGCCGCCCAGGGCGGCATCAGCGCCGCTCTCGGCAACGTGGAAGAGGACCATTGGAAGTGGCACATGTTCGACACCGTCAAGGGCGGTGACTACCTGGTAGACCAAGACGCCGCGGCGATCCTGGCCCGCGAGGCGATCGACGCGGTGATCGAACTCGAGCATATGGGTCTGCCGTTCAACCGCACCCCGGACGGTCGCATCGACCAGCGACGCTTCGGCGGTCACACCCGAAACTATGGCGAGGGTCCCGTCCGTCGAGCCTGCTACGCCGCCGATCGCACCGGGCACATGATCATCCAGACGCTCTATCAGCAGGGCATCAAACACGACCTCAACTTCTTCGACGAGCACCATCTCCTCGATATCCTCTTTGCCGACGATGGCCGTTGCTGCGGCGTCGTCACGCTAGAGATCGAGACCGGTGAGATCCACGTCCTCCACGCCAAGACGGTCCTGGTCGCGTCCGGTGGCTTCGGCCGAGTCTTCAAGATCACATCGAACGCCATGGCGGGCACCGGCGACGGCGTCGCGATCCCCTACCGGCGCGGCATCCCGCTGATGGATATGGAGTTCTACCAATTCCATCCGACCGGGCTCTACAAGCTGGGCATCCTCCTCTCCGAGGCCGCCCGCGGCGAGGGCGGCATCCTGCGGAATGGTGAGGGTGAGGCGTTCGCGGAGCGATACGCCCCGACCCTGAAAGACTTGGCCCCGCGAGATATGGTTTCCCGGTTCATCTACGAGGAGGTCAAGGCCGGCCGGGGCGTGAGTGGTAGCGACTTCGTCCACTTGGACCTGACCCACCTGCCACCGGAACTGATCGACGCGAAGTTGCCGGACGTCACCGACTTTGCCCGGACCTATCTTGGCGTCGAGCCGAAGACCGAGATGATCCCGATCCAACCCACCGCTCACTATGCGATGGGCGGCCTGCCGACCGATGTCGACGGCCGGGTGATCCAGGATGCGGCGGCCTCCCCCGTGCCGGGTTTCTACAGTGCCGGTGAATCTGCCTGCGTGTCGGTTCATGGGGCGAATCGCCTCGGCACGAATTCGCTCGTTGACCTCGTCGTCTTCGGTCGCCGTGCCGGCAAGCACATGCTTGAGTACGTCCAGGAGAACGACTGGGCGCCACTGCCGGAGGACCCGGCATTCATCGGTCGGGCCCAGGTCGCCAACCTGAGATCTCGAACGAAGGGCGAGAGCGCGGCCGAGATCCGGGCCGAGATGCAGGCCGTCATGATGGACAAGGTGTCGGTCGTGCGGGAGGAGAACGGCATGCGCGAGGCCGAGACCGCTATTCGGAACCTGAAGAGCGCCTACGCCGCCGTGGCCTTGCAAGACCGGGGCATCATCTACAACACCGAACTGACCGAAGCGCTGGAACTCGGATGCATGCTCGACTGCGCCGAGGCGATCATCCATGGCGCCTTGGCCCGAGAGGAGAGCCGGGGCGCCCACTATCGCACCGACTTCGAGACGAGGGACGACGCGAACTGGCTGGCTCACACTCTGGTATACAAGTCATCCGGCGGCCTGCGGCTCGACAAGAAGCCTGTGACGATCACCGAGTTCCAACCAAAGGAACGCAAGTACTAGCGGCTTCTCCTATCTCCGTACCGTCGATCGGCGGCGTCTGGCCGCGGAGGCACCCGTGAACGTCACCCTTCGGATCAAGCGATATAACCCCGAACAGGATGTCAAGCCCAGGTTCGCGGAGTATCAGGTCGAGGTCGAACCGACCGACCGAGTCCTCGACGCTCTGAACCAGATCAAGTGGCACCAGGACGGGACGCTGACGTACCGTCGGTCCTGCGCCCACGGAGTTTGCGGCTCGGATGCGATGCGGATCAACGGCCGCAACCGGCTGGCCTGCAAGATCCTGATGAAGGAGCTCGGCAAGCGGATCACGATTGAGCCGCTGATCGGCTTTAGGATCGTCAAAGACCTCGTCGTCGATATGGACAAGTTCTTCGAGGCGTATAAGTCGGTCAAGCCCTACCTGATCGCCGACTCGCCTCGATCCGCCGGTGAGCGCCGCCAGAGCCCCACCCAGCGCGAGGCCTTCGACGACACGACAAAGTGCATCCTCTGCGCCGCCTGCACCACGGCCTGCCCGGTCACCTGGACGAGTGACGACTTCGTCGGCCCGGCCGCGATCGTCAATGCGCACCGCTTCATCTTCGATAGCCGCGACACCGGGGCGCCGGAACGGCTCCGCATCCTCAACGGCGGCTCAGGCGTCTGGCGATGCCGGACCATCTTCAACTGTACCGATGCTTGCCCGCGCGGCATCGAGGTCACCCGGGCGATCGAACAGGTCAAGCGAGCCCTGGTGATGGACACTGCCTGACTGCGGACCGTTTGAAGTCGGCCGCGCATAGGTTGGGACGGATGTGGCGATTTGGTCCGCGCCGGGGATTCAGACGGTAGACGATCGCTGGTA
>CADCWH010000238.1 GCA_902806395.1 uncultured Thermomicrobiales bacterium
GAGGAGGGAGCGGACGGCATGGAGGAGTTCCTGGCGGCCGCCATAATTGAAGGCCAAGGTGAGGACGAGGCGATCGTTGTGTTTGGTGTGGTCGATCGCATCGAGGATTGCGTCGCGGGTGACGGTGGGCAACTCCGCCAAACTGCCGATGTGGCGCAGTTGGGCCCCCTGGTCGTGAAGTTCGTCCACCTCGCGGGCGAGGACCTCCCCGAGGATCCGCAGGATGCCGTTGACTTCTTCGGGGGGGCGGCGCCAGTTCTCGGTTGAGAAGGCCCAGAGTGTCAGGTACCGGATGCCGGCGGCACCGGCCGCGCGGGTGATGCGGCGGATGTTCTCGGTGCCCTGCTCGTGGCCCTCGATGCGGGGAAGGCCGCGCTGGGCCGCCCAGCGACCGTTGCCGTCCATGATGATCGCGACGTGGCGCGGCAGGACGGGGGGGACGACGGCAGCACCCTCTTCGGTCTCGTCCTGGCGTGGGGCATCGGTCGCCGGTGTGCCGACGGCGTGAGAGACGGCCGTGACCATCCCACCGGCCGCCTCGCCAGCGTCATCGGTCCGAGATCGTGGGGTGATCGCGACATCCTGCATCGGTGCCGGGGAACCGGCGGCCCTCCTGATAATCGGCTCCGGACGACTCGGGACCCGGTGGTCGGTAGTCGGGTCCTTGCGGCGGGAACGGCTCAGACTTCGAGGACTTCGGTTTCCTTGGCCTTGCCAACCTTGTCCGTCTCGTCGGTGAACCGCTTGGTCAATTCATCGAGTTGGTGGGAAGCGCGCCGCTCGTCGTTCTCGGAGATCTCTTTGTCCTGGAGGAGGGCCTTGAGTTGGTTCATCGCGTCACGTCGGACGTTGCGAATGGCGACCTTGGCGTCCTCAACGTTGCCGTGGACCACCTTGACGAGCTGCTTGCGGCGATCTGCGGTCAGGGGCGGGATGGAGATCCGGATCACCTGTCCGTCGTTGTTGGGGTTGAGGCCCAGGTCGGACTTCTGGATCGCCTTCTCGATGAGGCCCATGGTGCCCTTGTCCCAGGGTTGGATCACCAGCAGGCGCGGCTCGGGGACCGAGACGCCAGCGAGTTGGTTGAGGGGCGTCGAGGCACCGTAGTAGTCGACCGTGATCCGGTCAACCAGGGCCGGGGAGGCCCGGCCAGTGCGGACGCCCTCCAGATCCCGGTGAAGGGCATCGATAGCCTTGCGCATTCGGCTCTCGGCGTCGGCCGCCACATCCGCGATCATCGGTGTTCCCGTTCCTCTCTGGTGCCCGCCTGGCCCGGGAGTCCCGGACCGGCGCCAGCACCGACGATGGGTCGTCAGGCAGGATAGGTTATACCACCGGCTGATCCCCGGGGGGCACGGACCGATCGGGGATCGAGCTGACCAGGGTGCCGATCGTCTGGCCCCGGACGGCACGGACGATCTCGCCGTCGCCGCCCATCCGAAAGACGAGGATCGAGAGGTCATTGTCGCGGCAGAGGGCGAGTGCCGACCCGTCCATCACCTGGAGGTTGCGCTCCAGGGCTTCCTGGTGCGTGAGGGTCGGAAAGAAGACGGCGTCGGGGTCCTTGGCAGGATCGGCAGAGTAGACGCCGTCGACCTGATTCTTCGCCATCATCAAGATATCGACATCGAGCTCGAGCGCTCGCAACGCGGCCGCCGTGTCGGTGGTGAAGAAAGGATTACCAGTTCCGGCAGCCAAGATGACGACCCGGTCCTTCTCCATGTGCCGAATCGCCCGGCGCCGGATGTACGGTTCGGCAACCTCTCGCATCTCGATCGCCGTCATCACCCGAGTATGGACGCCGGCCTTTTCCAGGGAATCCTGGAGGGCGAGGGCGTTGAGGACTGTGGCGACCATGCCCATGTAGTCGGCGGTGGCGCGATCCATCCCCTTGCTGCTGGCCGAGAGGCCGCGCCAGATGTTGCCGCCGCCGATCACGACGGAAACCTGGGTGCCGAGGGCGATCACCTGGCGTAGCTCGATGGCGATCCGCTGGGCGACGGCGGGATCGATCCCGTAGGGAGCGTCTCCCATCAGGGCCTCACCGCTCAACTTCAGCAAGATGCGCCGGTACGGTTGGGTCACCACGGTTCCTGACGAGTCAGAGGCTGGACGACGGTCATCACATGACGGCATTCGGAGACTGGTCATTGACGGTCAGATTACGGTGACTGCCGACTGCCGACTGCCGACTGCCGACTATCGGCTCTCCTCCGCCCCGGGGGCGGGCTGATCGGCACCGACTTCGAAGCGGGAGAAGCGGCGAATGATGATGTTCTCGCCGAGCTTGGCGATGGCGTCGCGGACCAGGTCAGAGATGGCCTGCTTGGGGTCCTTGATGTAGGGCTGGTTGAGTAGGGCGACGGCCTCGAGGGCCTTGTCACGGCTGCCGTACTCGGCGTCCAGGGCGGCGAGGGTGGTCTCGTCAAGATCGCTGGCTTGGACGACGCGGGGGTTGGTGGCGGCGATTTGGAGGGCGACGTCGTGGGCCAGGGCTCGAAAGTCCGGTGTGCGGGCGACGAAGTCGGTCTCGCAATTGATCTCGACGATGACGCCTATGCGACCTCCGGCGTGAATGTAGGGCTCGACGAGGCCCTGCTGGGCGGCCCGGCCCGACTTCTTCTCGGCCTTGGCGAGGCCCTGCTGCCGCAGCACGTTGCTGGCCTTGGCCATGTCGCCCTCGGCCTCCTGGAGAGCACGCTTGCAGTCCATGATGCCGGCGCCGGTCTGCTCGCGGAGGGTCTTGACCTGGTCTGCGCTGATAGCCACGGGATTCGTTTCTCCTCGAGATAGGGGTGTTGGTCACACGGTGGTGCCTGGGTGACCCGTGTCCGCACGTGGCGGGGGCGGGTCACCCAGGGGGCGTCGTCAACTAGGTGGAGGCCGTCGCCGGTGTCTGGCCGGTCACATCGGTGGTCGTGGCCGTAGCCGGCGTGTCGCGGACCACGTCGGATCCCACCTGTTCGGTCGTGGCGTCCGGGCCGCCGGAGGCGGCGTCAGGCGAATTCTGGATCGCCGGGGCCATCGCCTCGGTGACCGGGGAGCGGTCGCTCATCACCGTGTCGGGCTTGCCCGTCGCACCTGGGACGGGAGCCGCGGCGGGTGAGACGGACGGTGGCTGGTCCCCGGAGACAGACGGCAGGGGCGTATCGCGGGAGCCGGCGGCGACCTCGGCCGGCTGGTCGACCGGGGCGGGCCGGCGTCCGCCGCCGCGCCCGGTGGACCCGGCGCCGCGCGGTCGCTCGAAGTCTTCGGCCCGGACGGGGGCTTGGCCACGGCGAGTCTCACCCTCTGGGGCGGTCTGGGCCTGCTCGGCGCGGGCGGTCTCGTGGCGCATCTGACCGTGGATCGCGGCGTCGGCGATGCCGGCTGCCAGCAGCCGGACGGCACGGATCGCGTCGTCGTTGCCGGGGATCAGGTAGTCGGCGTCGTCCGGGTCGCTGTTGGTATCGGTGACGGCGATGACGGGAATGCCGAGCCGGCGCGCCTCGTGGATGGCGAGGTGCTCACGCTTAGGGTCGATCACGAAGATCGCACCCGGCAGCTGGGTCATGTCGCGCATACCGCCGAGGGTGCGCTCCAGGCGCTCCAGGTCCTTCAGCTTGATAGCGGCCTCCTGCTTGGGGAGGTAGTTGAACTCGCCTCGCTCGGCCTCGGCCTGAAGCTGCTTGAGGACGCGGAGTCGGGAGCGGATGGTGACGAAATTGGTGAGGGTGCCGCCGAGCCAGCGCTGGTTGACGAAGAACTGGTTGGAACGGACTGCCTCGCGCTCGACGATGTCCTGGGCTTGCTTCTTGGTGGCGATGAACAGCACCCGTCCGCCGCGGGCGGTGACCTCGGTCACGAAGTCGTGAGCGGCCTGGAGCATGCCGACGGTCTGCTGTAGATCGATGATGTGGATGCCATTGCGGGCCGTGAAGATGTACGGCTTCATCTTCGGGTTCCAGCGCTTGGTCTGGTGACCGAAGTGAACGCCCGCCTCGAGCAGGGTGCGGAGGGCGACCTGGGGTGGCATGCCGTAGGTGCTGAGGGGGGCCGGGGCGCGTTGTTCCATGGGCGTGATGATTCCTTCCGGGTGTTTGGCGTCCGCGTCGATCGTCCTCCGCACGAACTCCCGGGTCGCCTCTGGGGGCGAGCGAGGAGCACACCGGTGCGTCGTCCCAACGCGTGCGAAATAGCGGCCGGACGCATGTCGGGCCGCACGAGAGCTTAGCACACCGGCGACGTTAGGTGCCGGTCCCGCGACGACCGACAGCGGCGGGGCTGGTCTGGGACCGGCTCGTTCCCGATTAGGCGGGGTCGATGAACTCGTCGGCGACCCAGCCGCTGACGCCCCCGAAATCCACCGGGTACCAGGTGTACCCGTCCGCCTCCTCAGGAGGACCGGTGATCGTCAGGATGTCCCCGGTCCCGAGGACATCGAGGGCATCCCCAGCAGTCGACGCGTCGCTCCTGAGGTTCACGTCTTCCTCGATCACCTGGACCTCGGTATCGACCGCGAATTCTGCGATCTCACCGCTGTCGACCGGAGCCGAGGTGGGTTCGGTACCGGCACCGGCGGGGACGGTAGCCGTGGGGATGACGGCAGCGGGGTCGATCGGGGTGGTGGGGTTCGGCAAGGTCTGCGTGACCGCGGTCGGAGAAGCCGCGGTGATCTGGTCGCTGCCGCCGGCGACCTCGCCAACGATCACGGTTGGGGTCGGTGCGGTGCTGGAGGGGTCATCGATGAGATTATTGAGCCAGAAGAGGAACAAGCCGAGCATGAGCAGGAGACCGATCACCGGCAGAGCCAAGCGAAGATAATCGGTCCAGTATCGTTCTTCGGGTTGGTAACTAACGGTTCGGCCCTGCCCTCCGGCGCTACCGCCAGGATCGCGCTCCGGGCGGGGAGAACCATAGGCGAGGGTGTCATCGGGCTCGGTGCCGCGGGGTGCCGGGGGCTGCCAGGGGTCGTCGCCACGGGCGGGCCGGTTCGAGCCACCACCACTACCGAAGCCAGATCCGGAACTCCCGGTGCTCATCGGATCACTCACCCTTGAGATAGTGCCGGCGTGCCGGCGGGATCATCAGTGTGGACGGTGGCTCGGCACGGCGGTGTGGGTCTGCGGACCCCGGCCGCACTTCACACCCCTCTGAACCGCCCGGGTGAGCACCGTGGCGCCCGACCGGCCGGGACGGGAGGACGACAGAGGGGATCGGAGC
>CADCWH010000239.1 GCA_902806395.1 uncultured Thermomicrobiales bacterium
CCATGGTGGCCGCCGCCGCCGTGGCCGTCGGGCGGCCGGTCCTGTTGCAGTTGAACCGGATGGAGGACTTCTTGTACGCAAAGTCGGCTCCGGGCTGCGAGATCACCCTCAAGGTCGGGGCGACCAAGGACGGCACGATCACCGCGTTGGACGGGCGGATGACGTTCGAGTCCGGCGCCCTCGGGGGGTCGCCCCTACAGATCGCGGCGATCCTAATGGGTGGTTACTACCGGTTCCCCAACCTGGAGATCCGCGGCTACGAGGTCCTGACGAACCGCTCCAAGATGGGCGCATACCGGGCGCCGGGCGCCCAGCAGGGGACGCTGGCGATCGAGTCCGTGATGGACGAGTTGGCCCGTGAGTTGGGCATCGACCCGATGACGATGCGCCTGCAGAATTGCGTGGTCGAGGGAGACGAGCGGCCGAACGGCAACGCCTGGCCGCGGGTCGGGCTGCGGCAGACGTTGGAGGCCCTGCGGGACCACCCCGCCTGGCAGGGGCGCGAGGAGGCCCGGGCCAAGGGGCGGGGTGTCGGTATCGCCGTCGGGGGTTGGCCGGGGGGCGTCGAGCCCGCCACGGCCGTCTGTCGTCTGGACGCCGACGGTAAGATGACCGTCGTGCTGGGCTCGGTGGACCTGAATGGGACCAACACCACCTTCGCCCAGATCGCCGCCGAGGGCTTCGGTCTTGGGGCGGAGGACATCAACGTAAGGACGGCCAGCACCGACTCTGCCCCGTGGTCGGGGGGGACGGGCGGCTCGAAGATCACCTATACGGTCGGTCCCGCCGTCCAGAAGGCGGCCGAGGACGCCAAGCAGCAGATCCTGAGCATCGCCGCCGAACACCTGGAAGCCGCGGCCGAGGACCTAGAGATCATCGACGGGACGATCCGGGTCAAGGGCGTGCCGGGGGTATCGGTCAGCCTGCGCGAGATCGCCAGCATGAGCATGACCGTCGGCAGCCGGTTCGAGCCGGTCTACGGCAAGGGGGCCAGCGCGATCACCGAGAGTTCGCCAGGCTTCGCGGTCCACCTGGCCGAGGTCGAGGTGGACGAGCTGACCGGCGAGACGAAGGTGGTCCGGTACGTGGCCGCCCAGGACGTCGGCTACGCGATCAACCCGGCGTCCGTCGAGGGGCAGATCCACGGCGGGGTGGCCCAGGGCATTGGCTGGGCCCTCTACGAGGGGATGCACTACGACGACTCCGGCCAGCTCCTGACGGCCACGCTGATGGACTACGCCCTGCCGAAGGCCGAGTACGTGCCGCCGATCGAGACGATCCTGGTCCATGTCCCGTCCGAGCATGGGCCGTACGGTGCCAAGGGCGTCGGGGAGCCCCCGTCCATCCCGGGTGCTGCGGCAGTCGCGAACGCGATCCGCGACCTGACCGGCCTGCGGATGACCGACATCCCGATCCGCCCGGAGCGCCTCGCTGCGGCCCTGGACGCCGCCGCGACGGCGAGGACGGCGAGCGCGGCGGACTAGCGAGCCGTCGACCCCACCCCGAACGTCAACCTGATTGTCGGGAAACGGCACCGGCCTCGCGACGACGGGGCCGGTGCCGTCATTGTTAATCCTGATCGCGTAACCGGGCGGCAACATCGACGACGTGCGTCGAAACGGTTGCAAGCTGGTGTCCCATGGCGTGGGGCGGCTGATGGATATACCCACGATCAGACTTGAGAATCAGCGGATCACCGCGCCGCACACCGGTGGACCGACCGCGGTCGTGCGCGGCATGGGGGCGATGCAAGCCCAGGACCCGGCGCAGGCGGCGTGGGCGATCGGGGTGCGATCCGCGAGTACGACCATTGGAGACGTGGACCGGGCCGTGGCCGATGGGACGATCGTGCGGACCTGGCCGATGCGAGGCACGCTCCACTACGTGCCGGCCGAGGACGCCCGGTGGATGCTCGGATTGTCCGAGGCCCGGATGATCTCCTCGACCCGGCGACGGCGGGAGGGACTTGGTCTCGACGACGCGATGCTCAGGCGGTGCTTTCGGCTTTTCTCGGAGGCGCTCGCGGGAGGGGCGCGATTGTCCCGGTCGGGGATGATGCGGCTCCTGGCCGAGGCAGGCATAGATCCGGGAGGGCAGCGTGGCTACCATGTGCTCTGGTACGCGTCGCAGGTCGGCCTGATCTGCCTAGGCCCGAAGGAGGGCAGCGAGTACACGTTCGTCCTCCTGGACGACTGGGTGCCGCGATCCACCGCCCTGGCCCGCGACGAGGCGCTGGCGGAACTGGCGACTCGCTACGTGGTCGGCCATGGACCAGCGACCGTGCATGACTTCGCGTGGTGGGCGGGCCTGACGGTCGGTGACGCCCGCCTGGGAATCGGCGGGGCAATGGGAGCCGTCACCCGCGTCCCATTTCGCGGCAAGGACTACTGGGTGGCAGATGGTCTCAAGTCACCGGTGCCGGACCAATCCCGTCCCCCGACGGTCCATCTCCTACCCGGGTTTGACGAATACCTGCTGGGATACCGGGACCGGGACGCCGTCATTGATTTCGGCCATGCCGCCCAGATTGTGCCGGGCGGCAACGGGGTGTTCTTGCCGATGGTCGTCGTCGGTGGGCAGGTCGCCGGGACATGGACGCGGCGGGTGAAGGGCGGCGCGGTCGAGGTCACGGTCAGTCCGTTCGGGGATCTCGATCATGTGGAGGATCGGGTGACGGCGGCGGCGACCGCCTATGCCGCGTTCCTAGGACTGCCGTTAGCGGGATCCGTGGTGGCGATGGAGCGTTGACGGCAGCGGACGGTCAGCTCTGGAACGGTGACCCACTCTCTGGCCAGCCGTACCGGTTCGGACCTTGGGTGCCTGGCAAGAAGCCCAGTTCGATGAAGGCCCAGAGGGCGCCGACGACGGGGATGAACACGATCAGGAGCCAGAACCAGGCTTTACCACGGTCATGCCACCGCTTGACGGCCGTGGTCAACGTGATGGCGGCGATCACGCTCGTGGCCAGGACGCCTAGCAGGATGGCTACCGAGTCTCGATCGCCGTCAACGGGGTTGAAGACCGCGGCGTTCAACATGGTCTCGGCCACGGTCGCCACGATCGCGACCCGCCAGTGCTCGGCTCGTCCCACGCGCCCCTCGAACCTGAACAGCCGATCGATCCGCACGGTGTCACCTTGGTCCCGTGGGCGGGGATGCGCGGCCCCACCTCATGGGAAGATCGGGGAGACGTACCCCTCACCCGGCACATGCTGTCACCTGTGGCATCCGAGTCGCTCCGCACTCCGGCGTCGTGGTGATCGACGGCCAGTTCACGCCTGCCTGGCTGGAGATCGACCAGGAGGTCACTCCCCGACCGGCGGCACTTCCGGGTTCTTGGCCAGGTATCGTTCCAGAGAATCCAGCCGCCCTTCCCATTCGGCCTCGACAGCGCGGAGCCAGTCGGCGACCTCGGTCAAAGGCCGAGGCGTCAGGCGGTAGCGGCGTTCCCGACCCCGGCGCTCGGCGGACACGAGGCCCGCGTCGCGCAGCAGGGTCAGGTGCTTGGCGACCGCCTGGCGGGAGATGGGCAGTCCGCTTGCCAGCTCGGTGGACGTCACTGGTGCCTCGACCACGATGCGCCGGATCAGGTGGCGGCGCGTGGGGTCGGCCAGCGCGAGGAAAACGGCATCCTCGGCGGCATCCCGGGTGGACGGGCCAGGGGTGGGGGCCGTCGCCGTCAGCCCGCGCGCGAGAGCCGTCACGTCAAGCCCCGTTGTCGGAGAGGTACGCGACCAGTTCATCCAACTCGTGCTTCCAGCCGCCGATGTTCCCTTCGTGCGCCTACCGGCGGATCGATTTGGGCAGCGCGGCGAAGCCGGATTCCATGAGGCGGAGGCGAGTGCCACCGGGGACCGACTCCAGGACGAACTCGACCAGGGTCATCGGCGGCTCCGGCAGGTTCAGGGCCGCACTCCCCTCCGCGGGCCAGCGGAGGCGAAGCGATACGGCGGTTCGACGGTCTCGATCACGCAGTGGGCATCACCGTGGACGCCAAACCCGAGGTGCATCTCCCCGCCCGGCCGGAGGTCCACCTCGGCCGACTCCCCGAACCACCGGGCCAGCTCGGCCGAGTCGGTGAGGGCGGCCCAGACGCGTTCGATCGGCAAGGGGATAACCCGCTCAGCTTCAATCCGATCCGGGGCGGCGGTCGTCGTGTCGGTCACTGATCGTCTCCTGTCGTCCACATGCGCAATGGCGAGGTTGCGCGTAGCGTAGCTGGAGAGGGTCCAATTGTCAACTCATCGGTTGCGCGTTTTTGGCCAGAGGCTGGGCCGGGTCGTCTTGCTTGACCGTTCTGAAACGCCTATCCTCTTCGCAACGCGTTGAGGGAGACGAGTAGCCAGGCATCCATTGGTCCCCGAGCGAGTCGCCGGGGGTGAGAGGGCGACGGACCGGAGCCAGGCGAAGACCCTCCCGAGCGCGGGGAAGAACGGCCGTCCAGGCCCCACCGTGGGGCGCGACGACTCAGTAAGCCCCGCCGGTCGCCCCCGTTACCGGGCCCCGAGGCCGTCTCACCCATGGGGTGGGCGGCAAACCGCGGTGGCACCACGAACGCCCCCTCGTCCGCGCGACGATGGGGGCGTCGTGTCTTTTCGGAGAGGTGTCACCGTGTTCCACATCGCTGCGTCGCGGGCCGTTGCGTCGTCCGGTTCCCCGTCCTTAGGGAGGACCACGAGGGGAGCCTCGCCTCCCCGATCGCTCTCCGACGAGTTGGCGGCACAGATTGGTGAGCCCGTCCAGGTCATGGGCTGGGTCCAACAGGTCCGGCGCCTGAAGCGGGTCAGTTTCCTGATCGTCCGGGACAGACGTGGCCTGGCGCAGGTCGTCGTGGACGACCCGGCCCTGATGAGTACGGTCGAACACCTGGGAAACGAGTCCGTCGTCACGGTGGGCGGAACGGTGATCGCCAGTCGGCAGGCGCCGGACGGGGTCGAAGTGCGGGCAGCGTCGGTCGATGTCGTCTCCGAGGCGGCGACGCCTCCGTTCGACCTGTTCCGACCCACGCTGGACCTACCCCTGCCGACGTTGCTCGACTACGCGCCGCTGTCGCTCCGGCACCGGAGACGCCAGGCGACGCTCCGCGTGGCCGCCGCGTCGGTTGCGGGATTCAGGGCGACGCTGGACGCGCGGGAGTTCGTGTCGATCCAGACGCCGAAGCTCGTCGAGGCGGCCGCCGAGGGCGGGGCGAACGTGTTCCCGGTGTCGTACTTCGGCCGCCCGGCCTACCTAGCCCAGAGCCCGCAACTCTACAAGCAGATCATGGTCGGCGTATTCGAGCGGGTCTACGAGGTGGGACCGGTGTTTCGTGCCGAGCCGCACGACACGCCGCGCCACTTGAACGAATATGTGTCGCTCGATGCCGAGATGGGGTTCATCGCCGACCACCGCGACGTGATGGCGACCCTGCGCGACACACTGGCGGGGATGCTCGCGGCGGTGGTGGAGCGGGCCGGGCCGGGCCTGGACATGCTGGGGGTCGTACCGCCGACGATCCCCGGGGTGATTCCGAGCATCCGATTCGGTGAAGCATTGGAGTTGGTGTCGGCGGGGCTCGGGGAGGACCTGTGCGGAGAGATGGATTTGGCTCCGGCACACGAGCGATACCTGGGGGAGTGGGCAGAACGGGAGCACGGCTCGGCTTGGTTGTTCGTGACGGGGTATCCGATGGAGAAGCGGCCCTTCTACACCCATCCGGACCCGGCCGACCCGGCGGCGTCGAATGGGTTCGACCTGCTGTTCCGGGGAGTGGAACTGGTGACGGGCGGCCAACGTCTACACCAGTTGGCCGACTATGAGGCGGCGTTGGCGAGCCGGGGTCTGGACCCGGCCGCCTTCCGGGGCTACCTCGATGCCTTTCGCTACGGGATGCCACCGCACGGCGGGTTTGCGATCGGTTTGGAGCGGTGGGTCAGTCGCCTGTTGGGGTTGGCCAACGTGCGGGAGGCCACGGCGTTCCCCCGGGACCTGGCGCGGTTGCAACCGTGAGTTGCCAGGACGATGGACGAGGCATCCACATGTTTCGACCGGTCCTGACCGTGGCGCGGTGACGTCCGATCCGCTTCGCGGGCGCGGTTTCCCCATGGGCGGCCGAATCCAACGTCCTGGATCGGTCCCCGGCGGGGAAGGTCCGGTGGGAGAGACGCTCCACGCCATTACGCCGGCCAAGAGCGATCAGACGCGGACGATGGAGGGGAAGCACTCCGTCCCACCGGTATCCATCGACCAAAACCGTTTCGAGGGGGGGCACCCAGACGACCTGTCTCTGGAAAGGGGTCGCCAGTCACTACCGCGTCCGGGTGGACGCGGGGTTGGAGTGAACTGAAATCGGCTCCGGCAAGCGACACGCTCGCCGGAGTCGGTCAGGCCTCGGGGTTCTCCTCCGTGGGCGCCAACGGTGGGGCGACCAGGAGGACCTCGACGTTGACGACCCGAACCGGGGTCCGTTGGCCGGACCCGAGGTCGACATCGATGGCGTCGGTGACGACACCGTTCGGGAAGCGGTGCCGGTAGGGGCGGTCGAGGACCGTGGCCCGCTGGCCGAGGCGGACCTGGTCAGTGAGTCGGACGACCGCACCCGGGACCAACGTGGCCAAGTCTGGCTCCGAGTCGGTGTCGAGGCTCGTCTCGTCAATCCGGACCAATTCGGGCCGCATCAGGGTGCCGGTGACGCCGGTGGCCGGAAAGAGGCTGACCGTGGTGCCGGACCATTCACGCAGGACGGCGAAGAGTTCGGGCGCCATGCCTCGGGTGCCGAAACCCTCGGTGGCCATCACGGCGAAGGGGGTGCTGGCGCGGGGGGCGAAGCGGCGATCCCCGGCGAGTGGTCGCCAGGACGAGAGGCGGTCTTCCCCGTCCCATTCGAATGCCGCACCGATCTCCAGGGGAGCGATACTGCCGGTGACGAGGGCAGCGATGCCAGCAGCGGCAAGGGCACGATAGGCGGCCGTGGAGACCACGCCCCCGGCGACGACGATGGCCCCGGCGAGGTCTGCTGGGATGTCCTGGGTGGTGAGGGCCGTGTCGGCAGCCGGGGTCAGGACCCGCAGTGGGCCCATCGCGGGTTGACCCAGGCCAACTATGCCGGAGACGCGTGACCCGACGGTCCGGACCGTGACTTCACCCTCCCCGGCCAGTTCGGTCACGTCTCCCACGACGAGGGCGTTGATCCGGCCGGCGCCCTCGGGAGCGACCAGGAGTTCTCCAGTCTCGGGGTCGACTTCCAGGAGCGTCCCGGCAATGGGGGAGGGTACGGTGGCGGTCCGGAGGCCGCGGCGCGTCTTGGCGACCACCTGGCCAGCGGTGACCGCGGACCCAAGAGGGTGGACCAGGTGCTTATTGGTCTCGGCCGGGGACGTACCGAGGGCGGCCGGGATATCGACGCGCACCGCGACGGTCCGGGGCTCGACCTGGGCGAGGACCGTGTCGGCGAAGACGCGCTTGCCCTCTCGGACCCGGACCTCGGCGTCAGCAGGGAAGTAGCGCCGGACGCAAAGCTCCTGTTCGCGTGCGAAGACCGCCTGGGTATGGGGGAAATTCAGGCTCATCCGTCGATCCTCTCTGGTCGCCGCTCCAGGGCCGCCGTCTCGCTACGTCCGTTCCGTCCGTCCCGCGCCCGTCTCACCACCGACGGCCGCGATCCACTGGCGGACCTGGCCGGTCCGAGCGACCGCGGGGCTGGGGAGAGGTTGGCGGCCCCTGGCGTCGATGATGAGGCCGGCCTCACCCCCGGCAATGGGCCGCCCGGTTCCGAAGGTGACTGACTTGCCGGCGGGACCGGCACCGACCGACACCTTCTTCTCTGGCCGAACGACGACCGTGGCA
>CADCWH010000240.1 GCA_902806395.1 uncultured Thermomicrobiales bacterium
CTGTTCATGGCCCTCGGCCAGTTTGGCCTGGCCCACGAACTGACCGGGGAGCACCTGATCCCCATCGGCACGGTCTACGACCCCTTCGTATGCCGAGGACTCGATGCCCTGATCTATAGCCTCTACGTCGGAGCGAAGATGATTTTCGCAGGGACTCCGGCCGGTGTCTCGCTGAGCCCGGAAGGCGGTGCCCACCAAAGCACCGTCACCCCCTCACTCGGCATCGAATTACCGGGTTTGGTCAGCTACGAGCCATGCTTCGGTCAAGAGGTCGACGCTGTGTTGCTCGACGCGATCCGGCGGTGTTCGGACCGCGACCACGGAACCTCGACGTACCTCCGTCTCTCGACCAAACCGATCGACCAGTCGCTCGTGACCGAAGCCATCGCCCGCCTGGGTGAGGAAGAATGGCTCCGCCAGGTCCTACTCGGCGGGTACAGGCTCATCGACCGAGAACTGGCCACCCCGGACTTGCCCGTCTCGGATGCCGTGACCATCGCCGCCGCCGGAATCATGGTCCCCGAGGCGGTCGGGGCCGCCCGGCGCCTCCACGCCGAGGGCATCGCCGCTTCCGTCATCAACGTGACGAGCGGCGACCGCCTCTTTGCCGCCTTACGCGCGATGCGACGGTCCCAATTAGCCGATGCCCGGACTACCCCGGACCCCGGCCACCTCGCGACCCTCTTCCCGACGGCGGAGCGCCGCGTCCCACTGGTCACCGTGCAGGACGGTGCCTCGCATGCCTTTGCGTTCCTCGGTGGCATCCACGGTGTCCCGGTCGTCCCCCTCGGGGTCGACCAGTTCGGCCAGTCGGGCAGCCGCGCAGACCTTTACCGGACGGTCGGCATCGACGTTGACACGATCGTCAACGCCGCGATGGTGGCCCTCGACCTAGCGGCCGATCGGGCCTGACACGGCGTCGGAGACCGGGAACGACGGTTGCCCCGTCCCCGTCCCCACTCCGGACACCAGGAGTGGACTCGTCGGCTCAGCCGCCGAGTTCGAGGCGACTCGGCCGGGAGCCGGCCTGGTTTATGGCGTTGAACAAGAACTTATAGGTGCCCCTGGCCTGTGCCCGGAAGTAGGGTCTGCAGGCCATGAGCACGACCGTGCCCTCCCCGAGTGGCACCTCAACCACGGCCGCCTTGCCGAAGAGGTGCTCCGGCCCCAGGAGCCACCCGCTCATCGACGGGTCACTCTGCGGGTACCGCGCCACGACCGTGCCCGGTCCAGCCAAGTCGTACGCATCGCCCTTGAGGAACAGCACCGTCGTCTGACGCGGCAGCCCGAACCCGAGCGGGTGGTCGGTATCGACGACGACCCGCAGCAGCGAGCCGGGTCCATAGAACTGCGTCGCGGTCAAACTCGCCAACACGTTGCGCACCGGCAGCGCGAATGCCTCTGCCACCGCGGCGGACGAACCGTCGCTTGTGATCAGGGTGCCGCCCCGTTCGACGAACCGGCGCAGGGCATCCATGCCGACGATACCGAGCCCGCCGACGTACTCCGGTGCGTTGGGTTCCTTGAAGGCATTCTTCTCCGGCCGTCCGTCCCGCAGGTCATCCGCGCGCTGCGCGGGCAGGAGGATCGCGTCGAACCGTTCGTGAAGGTTTCCCTGCCGGATATCGGCGTCGTGCAGGGTTTCGTACGGGACCTCGTACTCCTCAAGCACCCATCGGGCCCATCCTTCGTCGATGCTGGCCACCCAGCTTTGGTAGACGCCGAGCCTCGTCCCGGTGACCTCAAGCGTCTCGACCGAGACCGGCCCGTCCAGGACGACCACGTCGATCCCCACACCGGCGACGAGCGCAGCGACCTGAGCACCCGCGTCTCCAGAACGCGGAACGAGGTATGAGCCCGATGGGAGGTCCAGACCCGGGACGCGCTCCTTCGCTCGGTGGACCTGGACATCGGCTGCCAGCAGTCGCCGCGCCGCGAGCATGGACCGGTTGGCGTCCGCACGGAACGCCCAACCCCATGTCCCGTCCCCGGTCACCGACCCGTCTCGGGTCCCCACCATCGTCAAGGGGGTCAGGGCAGTTCGTGTCTCGGCCGGAATGGGCGTTCGGACCTCAACGGCCTCAACACCCATCTGCAACGGCAGCGTGTGACCGGAGATGTCATAGGGCGGGATCGGCGGTCCATCCGGCCACTGGCGGAGTTCCGGGTAGTCCTGCTTTTCCATCAGCGTCTTGGCGAAGTTGCCGGCCGGTTGGTCCAGCGCGATCAGCCGGGTCCCCGCTGGATAGGTGACGCCGTCGAGCGTAATCGGGCCGGCAGCCTCCCCCACTTCGACCGCTCCCCGGATCATGGTCTCGACCAATTCGTCGGCCGACCTCGGGTCGTGCTGGTCCGGTGGGACGGCATAGGCGAAGGGTGCCTCGGTCCGTCCGATCGTTCGCCGGTTGATTGCCAGGTAGTCCCGCAGCAACCCTTCGCGGTACTTCGCCGCGTGGTCGAGGAAGGCTCGGGCCGCGATCAGGTCATAGTCGATGATGTCGCGGAGGGTCCAGGACCCGCCCTCCCACGGCAGCGGGTGGTTCCAGGTTCGCACCCGGGGGTCGAAACCGTCCGCAGGCCGCAGGTCGTCTTCCTCGACCGTCACCGGAGTGGCGAAGCGACAACTGGCCGCCTCGCTGAGCAAGTCGATGCTGCCGTGATAGTTGCCGTAGGCCAGTGAGGGCGAGTAATTATCAAACACGATGTGAGTCGCCACGCCCGGCTTGCCCGCGGCGGTCAGCCGGGCGGCGATGGCCGTGCCGATGGCCGCGAACCCCTGTTGGATCACCGGGTCCTGATTCGGGTCCAGCGGGTCGATGAACGGCGGCACCATGAACCTGGCCCCGTCGCGCCCCATCTGGTGCATGTCGAAGACGAGCTGGGGATGCTCGCGGTTATGCATCGCCGCGAAGTGCCGGTTCTCGACCTGGGTCAGCATGAACCAGTCACGGTTGTTGTCGTGTCCCACGTACGGGTGATAGAGCCAAGGGAGGTCGCACCCCTCGTAGGGGGTGCCGAGCCAGCGCCCGTACCACTCACCGTAGATGTCGATCCCGTCCGGGTTCCCGCTCGGGACGAGCAGGGTGATCGTGCGCGACAACACTTCCCGGGTCTCGGGATCATTGCCGGTCGCCAGCAGGTGGGCCAGTTCCATCGTCATCAGCGCGGCGCCGATCTCGTTGGAGTGCTGGGTCGCGAGGATCACCGCCACGCTGCGGGCCCGGGCGATGGCCTCCGCCAGGTCCGGCTCCTCCCGGCCCCTCGGGTCCCAGAGGCGGCCGAGGAGCTCCCGGTTCCGCTCGCGGGCCGGGGCGGTGAGGTTCTCCGGAGCCGATACCGCGACCGTGATCATCGGTCGCCCTTGGGTCGACGGGCCCAGCGTCTCGACCGACACACGGTCCGACGCCTGGGCCAGGGCCTCGAAATACCCGACGATCTCGCCCCACCCGGGCACCTTGCCGGAGGCACCCAATGGGTACCCAAGGAAAGCGGCCGGACTCGGCACCCGGGCGGCGGCCCGCCGGCGACGGACCGGTGCCCCATCGACCAGGGTCCGACTCGCAGCTTCGACCCAAGCTTCGTCGAACAGCAGGACGCGCCCGGGGGTTTCCTTGGTCGCCGGTGGAAGTGCACCCGACGCCACCCGGGATCGCACGGCCTGAGGCTGGACCCCGAGTCGTCGGGCCACCGTGGTGACCGTCAAGAATCCGTCCGTCTCGGACCGTTTCGGGCGCGGCATCGGTGAGCCTCCAGGAGATACGCGGGTGATCAATCAAGTGGGACGGCACGGGCGGCCCCGCGACAGGTGGAGCCGCCCGGAGCGTCGGGGCGGCGAGTCACCGGGGTAGGTCGTCTAGTCCTCTACCCGACTCCGGGGAGACCGATGGCTAACAGCGCTGCGGACGGCGATTTGTCGTTTGGGACGACGGCGTTCCGGTCCCCGGACACGACACGTCGCCACTGACCTGGAGGCCGGTGGCGACGCGGGCGCCGGTCGTCAAGATGTCGGGCGGATTCGGGGACCGGGCCTAAGCACCGCCCGTGGACGCTTCGTCAGCCGCGCCGGCAGCCTCGGCCAACTGGGCGTCACGGGCGGCGGTATCTCTCGGGGAGAGAGACCCTTCCGGGGCGGGACGGACGTTGACCGCTGCCGGTCCCTTCGGCCGCTGGCCGATCGAGAACTCGACCCGCTGGCCAACTTCAAGCGTCATCCGCGGGCCATCACCCTCGGTGGCGATACCGCTCTTGTGTACGTAGACGCGGTCCCCGCCACTATCAGGGACGATGAACCCGCTCCCGCGGCGCGGTGAGTAAACTCTGACGGTACCAACTGGCATGCGGACACCTCGTGCGGTCGCGGGACGCCGGGGCGTCCGGAGACATCGGCGATCGGACAATAGAACGGCCCCCGGTGCGATACACGGGAGGCGGTCGAACGCGCAAAGATACCACGCCTGGACCGCCTTGACTCGACCAAGCACCCGAACCGGACGGTCTGACCATCACTCTGGGTCCATGTCGCCATTACCCAGGTCTAGCAGCCTTCCGAAGCCCTGATGGGCGTCCCCTAGCCGATAGTGAGCGGTCGCAACCTCCCTGTGATCGACTCGCGGTCGCCCTCCAACCAGGGCGGCAGGCGCAGGGATCCACCAAGGTCGGCGGGGTCCTCGTCGATAGCGAAGCCGGGGCCGGCCGTGGCGATCTCCAAGATGTGGCCATCGGGGTCGTTGAAGTAGATGCTCTTGAAATACTGCCGGTCGCGGATCTCGGTCGCTCGCACACCGGCTTCCGCCAGGCGCAGCTGCCAGGCGTGCTGGGCGTCCTCATTGGCCACGTTCAGGGCGAAGTGGTGGGTCATGCCGCGCCCCACCACGCCGCACGGTCGTGAGCCTGGCTGGTATCCGAACCACGTGATGACCGTGCCCGGAGCGCCATCTCCGACACCGACGTAGAGGTGTGGGGAGGTGGGGTCGTCGAAGTTGACCGTTCGCTTCAGGGGACGCATCCCCAGGGTCTCGGCGTAGAACGCCATCGTTCGCTCGGCGTCGGAGGCCATGAAGGTGATGTGGTGCATGCGCCGGAGGGTCATCTCGGCATCGATCGCCGCGACCGGCTGCGACCAGGTCACGGCCTCGATCGCCGCCTCGTCGCGGTGACCGGCGGTCGTCTCGACCGGCGGGGGCCGGAGTTCTTGGCCGAGGGCGTCGGGTGCCTCGTCCACCGTCCACCCCGGGCTGCGGGTGGCGATCTCGATGATCAGCCCGTCGGGGTCCTCGAAGTAGATGCTGCGGAAGTACACCCTATCGTAGGGGCCGCTCACCCGTACGCCGTGGTCGGACAGCCATCGCTTCCAGCGGTCCTGGGTTTCGGTCGTCGTCGTCTCGAACGCGACGTGGTGTGTGGTGCCGATGCCGGGGTGCCCTCGGGGCGCATCTGGCCATTCGAAGAAGGTCAACAGCGATCCTGGGTCGGCCGCCTCGTTGCCGAAGTACAGGTGATAGGCGCCGGGGTCATCAAAGTTGACCGTCTGCTTGACGAGGCGCAGGCCCATGATGCCGGTGTAGAACGAGACCGTACGCTGGGCGTCGGCGCAGACGGCAGTGAGGTGGTGGATACCGGTGATGGCCGCCGTCGAGTCCATGCTCGTGTCCTCCGTGTCGTCCGTCGAGGGCCGGTCGTGGCCCGCCGTTTGCTCGTAACTCAAACCTGCCGATCGCGCCCGTCCGCCGAGAGGACATTCGATGCCCGCTACGCCCAACGCTTCTGACCTGGCTGGTGCCGGTCTGGCCGCCGACCCTCACCGCGATTCGCCCGTCCGGCGCGAGGGTGCGCCCGCCGCGGGCGCACCTGGGGCGGTGGTGGCTATCCATGGCCGGGGCTCCTCAGCCGGCGACATCCTGAGCCTGGCCCAGGCGGTCGCCCCGCCGTCGCTCGCCCGTTGGGCGCCCGAGGCGGCTGGGTCGACCTGGTATCCCCACTCGTTCCTCGTGCGGATCGACGACAACCGGCCCCACCTTGACTCGGCCCTAGCAAAGGTCGGCCGGATCATCGGGGACCTCATCGCCGCCGGGATTCCCCACCACCGGATCGCCCTGCTCGGCTTCTCGCAGGGAGCCTGCCTCGCCCTGGAGTTTTCCGCCCGCAACGCGCGCCGCTGGGGAGCGGTGATCGGACTCAGTGGCGGCCTGATCGGCCCGCCGGGGACGTCTCGCGCCTACCCTGGCTCGCTGGACGGGACGCCCGTTTTCCTTGGCTGCTCCGACATCGACCCCCACATCCCGCTGGAGCGAGTACGGGAGTCGAGCGCGGTCTTCGCGGCGATGGGTGCGGACGTGACCGAGCGGATCTATCCCGGGATGGGACACACGGTCAGCCGGGAGGAGATCACCATCACCCGAGACATGCTGGCCCCCTTGGCGTCCGCAACCGCCGGGATGGCGCCGTAGGGTCGCCGGGAGACCCCGACCGTCGGGACTCGCCGCCTCTGGGTATCCCGGGGTCTTACCTTCATTCGGCCCCGCCGACCCTGAGTCCCTCGTAGGTCGGCCGAACTCGCTCGAATCGGTCAGTCGTCCGCGCGTAGAGATTCCCGCCCAAGCGGCCGAACGCCCGCAGCAGATCCGGCGCGACCTTGTCGTCTCGCCAGACCCGCTCGGCGATCCGGGCGTGGGTCACCGTGCCGGCAATCAGGTAGCTCGGCTGGTCGCCATATTCCCGAATGTCGAGCAGCCGCATCTCAAGCGCGACCGAGGCCGCCGCGACCCCGGGCACGGCCACGGTCACCGAAGGGCGTGGGGCCAGATCGGCCCAGGCGAACTCGCTCTGGTCCCGCGGGAAATTC
>CADCWH010000241.1 GCA_902806395.1 uncultured Thermomicrobiales bacterium
AAGCGGATCAGCGGGGCCGAGGACGCCCAGAACCAGCGGCACCGGGGAACGCTCGGGTCGCGACCGGTCGTGATGGCCCACCTGCGGCGCGAGCCGGACGTGATCGTGCCGTACGCGATCGCCCGCAACCCCGAGGCACGGGCGGAGTATGACGCGACGGTCGGTGCGCTCTGGGCCGCGATCAACCGGCTGCGGGAGTTGGGCACCGGCCCTGAGCCCCTCCTCTACCTGTTGCCGAACGCTCATCGGGTCCGGTTCTACGAAAGCGGGACGCTGCTCAACTACTACTGGAAATGGGTCAAGCGCCTGTGTTACGACGCCCAGCGGGAGATCTTCGACACCGCGCGGCAAGAGGTGGCCCAAGTCCGCGAGGTGCTGCCGACGATCGGTTATCACGTCGCCGGTCCCCCATGCGTCATGCGATCGCGATCGGGGGCGAAGCCGTTCTGTCCGGAGGGAGAACGGTACTGCGGTATTCCGGTCTGGCGCGACTATGCCTTCGAGACGCTGGGGGAGCGACGGGTGATGTAGAGGGTCGGCCCACGGCAGGTCGGTGCCAGCGGCAGCGGTGCCGGCCCGGCGGTTGCGCTACGCTTCGGGCGAGGTGGGACGGACCGCGACCGGAGGGGAATGATGACCGAGGGTGACGACGACCGTCGTTTTGCCTGGCACCCGGACTATTCCGGGCAGAGCGTCAAGCAGGTGCGGGAATCGCTTGGCCGGGAGATCGCGGCGGACCAGCGGGCTTACGAGTTGACCCTGACTGCGGCTGAGCAGCGGGAGGGGGATGCTCTCGAGCGCATCCTCCCACTCGAGAAGCGCTGGGGCAGCTTCGATATGGGCTGGGCCGAGTCAGACTCCGCGACGCTCGCGCGGAGGGTGACGGAGTTCGAGTGGGCGCGGGAGACCCGCAGAGAACTGTTCCCGTTCGCCGAGTACCGCGCGGCGAAGGCCGCCCCCGCCGCGGATGCGGCACCTCGGTGGGCGTTCTGGAAGCGGTGATAGACAAGATCACCCCGTGCGGAACGCCCCCTCGCGAAGGGTTCGATCGGGATCGTTGAGGACTCCGTGAGAGGTGCGAGCGATGGCCCGAGCGATAGGAAATGGGGAGATCGCGGCGACGTTCGCTCGGCTAGCGGACCTGCTGGAGATCGGCGGGGAGTCGGCCTATCGAACGGCGGCCTACCGGAGGGCAGCCGAGACGCTGGCCACACACCCCGAGCCGATAGCGGCCATCGCGGGTCGGGGCGAACTGTTGAAGTTGCCCAACGTCGGGCGCGCCATCGCCGACAAGATCGACGAACTGCTCGCGACCGGCTCCTTCCCCCTCCTCGCCGAGACGGAATCCCGATTCCCGGCTGGAGTGGCCGACCTGCTCTCGGTGCCGGACATCGGACCGAAGCGGGCCCGGACCCTGTTTGAGGCTCTCGGCATCGACGGTCTGCCTGCGTTGCGGGAGGCTGTCGCGTCGGGGAGCCTCGCCACCGTTCCGGGGATCGGGGCCGGGGCGGCGAAGCGCATTGCGGAGGGCCTGGGATCGATGGCCACCGGGGACCAACGCCTACCCCTGGGTGTGGCGCGCGATCTCGGTGCGGCCCTGTTCGCCCGGCTGCGGCAGGTGGCCCCGCCGATCGTGGCGATCGAGCTCGCCGGTAGCGCCCGGAGGATGCGGGAAACAGTCGGGGACCTCGACATCGTGGCCGCCGCGGAAGACCCCGAAGGGGTAGTGTCCGCCTTCGCGGGCCTGGCCGAGGTCGAGCGTATCGAGCTCCGGGGTCCCAATCGATGCCGGGCTCTCCTGGCCTCAGGTTTCCCCGCCGATCTCTGGGTCCTGCCACCGGCACACTTCGCGTCGTTACTGTTCCACATCACCGGCAACGAAGGGCACGATACCCGGATGCGGGAGCTGGCCCGCGAGCGGGGCGAGAAACTGACCGAGTATGGCCTGACTGGTGAAGACGGGGTGACGCGGACGTTCGCGGACGAGGCGGCGATCTATCATGCGTTCGACATGGTCCCGATTCCGCCGACGATGCGGGAGGGACGAGACGCGATCGAACTCGCCCGAAAGCGTCAGTTGCCGCCGGTACTCGTCGCCGGGGAGATACGGGGCGACCTACACGTCCATTCCGAATGGAGCGATGGCAAACGGACCATCCGCGAGATGGTCGACGGGGCCCGGGCACTGGGGTATGCGTACCTCTGTATCACCGACCATTCCCAAGGGCTCGGAGTGGCGAACGGTTTGAGCCCCGAGCGACTGGCGAGGCAGCGAGGCGAGATCGACGCGATCAACGTCGAGGTGGCCCCGTTTCGGGTCCTGCAAGGGTGCGAGGTCGAGGTGCGCGGGGACGGGTCACTGGACCTGCCGGACGAGACATTGGCAATCCTCGACTGGGTCACCGCCTCGGTCCACAGCAACCTGAGGACGGGCCGGGAGCGGGTGACCGAGCGAGCCCTGGCGGCGATCCGGCACCCGCTAGTGGATGTCCTGGCCCACCCGACGGGCCGAATCGTCGGCGGGCGAGCAGGGGGCGACTTCGACCTTGACGCGCTCTACGCGGCGGCGGCCGAGACCGGGACCGCGTTGGAAATCAATGCCGACCCTGCCAGGCTGGACCTCCGAGACACTCACGCGGCGGCGGCGGTCGGCGCCGGTTGCTCGCTGACGATAGGCAGCGATGCTCACGACGCTCCGGGACTCGCCAATACCCGCGAGTACGGGGTGGCCGTCGCTCAGCGCGCCTGGATTCCGGCCGAGCGGGTGCTGACGACCCTGCCCATTGACGATCTGTTGGCGAGGAGGAAGCGCTCCCGAGCCTGATCTGCTCCCCGCCCCTTATCCACCCGCTAAGATGCGCCCCACGGTGGTGCGTGGCGGCGGGGAGGGGGAGATGATCCGGCTGGGCGTGATCGGGTACGGCAAGCGAATCCGGCACATGCTGACGGAGATCGACCGGTTCGGCGCGGAGGTGGGCGTCGTGGCGGTGATCGACCCGCAGATCGACCGTCTCAGGGTCCAATTCCCCGACGCGTTGGCGAGGGCAACCGCGTACGACGATGTCGGGGCAATGCTCGACGCGAGCGGCCTGGACGGGGTGATGATCGGGACCCGATGCGTCACGCACACGTCCTACGCGGTGGCCGTGCTGGAGCGTGGTCTGCCGTTGTTCTTGGAGAAACCCGTTTCGACCTCGTGGGACCAGCTCGCGGAATTGGAGCAGGCGGGGGTGACAAGCGCGAGCCCCATCGTCGTGTCCTTCCCGCTGCGGCTATCGGCCCTGTGCGTGGCAGCGCGGGAGGTGATCGCGAGCGGCGCCATCGGCACGGTCGAGCATGTCCAGGCCGTGAACAACGTCCCCTTCTACGGGTCGACCTATTACCATGGCTGGATGCGGGACGAGACTGAGACCGGTGGCCTGTGGTTGCAGAAGGCGACCCACGACTTTGATTACCTCACCTCTCTGATCGGCCAGGATCCCGTCGCGGTCACCGCGATGGAGTCGAAGACGGTCTTCACCGGCGACATGCCCGCCGGACTGCGGTGCGTCGATTGCTGGCGGCAGCAGGAATGCCCGGAGAGCCCGTACAACTTGTACTACCTGCGATCCGAAACCCAGCGGGTCGAGCCGAACGACTGGCTGTGCAGCTTCGCCCCCGACACGGGAAATCACGACTCGGCCACCGCGATCGTCAGGTTCCGTTCCGGCATGCACGCGGTCTATTCGCAGAACTTCTACACCCGCCGGTCGGCGGCGCGGCGCGGCGCGACCCTGATCGGCTACCTGGGCACGGTGGCATTCGACTGGTACGCCGGCGAACTGACGGTCCATCACCACATGAGTGGGCGCGTGGAACGGCACGAGTTTGATGCCGGCGCGGGCGGACATCACGGAGGGGACCGCGAACTGGCCCATGACTTCCTGCTCGCCCTCTCCGGTGGCGGTCCGCTTCGGGTCTCGCTGGCGGAAGGGATCGCCAGCGCCCGGCTCTGCCTGGCGGCGCGCGACGCCTGCCAGACCGGCCAGGTAGAGACCATTCGCGCGGCGTCGCTGCCAGTAAGCTGACGGATGCCCCGGCCGGTTGCGCAGATTGGACCTAGCCGGAAGGCGGTAGCCCATCGCCATCCCCTCCCCTACCCTTATCACCACTGACGGCGAGTCGCGGGCGAGGGGGACGGGATGGAAGGTTTCTACTGGTTGGAGGAGGGCGCGCTGGCAGGGTCGCGTCGACCCGGGGCACGGTGGAGAGCCTCCGAAGCTGCCATCGACGAAGATCTCGAGTTCCTGCGGGGCCAAGGCATTGGGGCGATCCTGTCACTGACGGAGACACCGCTGGACGAGCGTGCCCTCGCGAGGTCCGGGATCGACGCGACTCACGTCCCTATCCCGGACATGACGGCACCCTCCGGAGA
>CADCWH010000242.1 GCA_902806395.1 uncultured Thermomicrobiales bacterium
CGACTCAGCTCGGCATAGGAACTCCGGGCGTCCCGTTGCAGGAGCCGGATGATCGTCCGGTCGATCCGTGTCAATGGGCGGGCCATGGTCATCTGTCCTCCCTGCGCGCTGCCCGGCGTCGCCCTTTTTCGACGGTGGCGTCGCCCGGCATCGCTCGGTCCCACGTCGATCCTCAGGACCCATCGGCGTCATCGCTGGCGGATCGGAACAGGCGTCCGTTCCGGCTTCGTGACCCGGTATCGCGTCCGGGTATGCCCTGATGGGCGCATGTGCCGGTCCACCATGCCCGGTGCGTGAGACACAGAAGATTGCCCCTCCTGTCTCGTGGCCACCCCTCCCACCTCCTCTCCCTGACAAGAGCCGTGCCGTCACCGGACCGGCAGGCCGCGACGGGAGTAGTTGTCGACCCGCACGACATCGCGTCACCCGCTGACCCCCACCGGGTTCAAGTATGCCCAAGCGCCACGGCGGCCAGGGGACGCCCGGCCAGTGAGACCGTGTGGCCCGGGCAGGACCGCGACCTCCAGACCGGCGGCGGTGTGGCCATGGCCGATGTGCCGGTGCGCCGGTGTGTCGCGTGATGGCCAGACGCACCCAGTGGTGGTAGGATCGACGAAGTTGTGAAGGTGACCCGGGCTGGGGTCGCCGGAACAGGTGGTCCAGGGTACCGGGGGCGAGCGATCAGGCAAGAGTCCTGCGCTCGTCGCCTTATTCCGGGGTCACGACCTCGCCGGGGTCGATCCGCGAGGATGACGCGACGCCGCTGGGGACACGGGCGCGAACGGGGCTGGCCGGGCGCGACGCACGGGGGAGTGGACGATGAGGCGGATGGGAAGGCTGTTGCCGTGGGCTGCCGTCGTGGCCCTGATGGTCGGAATGCTGGGTGCGGTCGGGGCTGGTGGGGTCAGCCGGGCATCCGCCGGGTCGATGCGATCCGTGGATGCCTGGATCACCGTCGGCAGCGACAGCCCGGCGCTGGGCTGCGTGGTCGACGTCGCGGTCGAGGTCCGCGAGGCGGGGATGGCGGTCGCGGGGGCCGAGGTGGCGGCCAGCCTGATCGTCGATGGCGCCCTCTCGACCAGTGACTTGGGGACCACCGGGGGCGAAGGTCTCGCCAACCTGCGGATCGACACCAGTTGGGCCTACGAGGGCGCCAAGGCCTGGCTCGACGTCAACGTTGGCGGCACCTACGTGGGCGGCACCTCGGTGATCGTCACGGCCGACGGTCCCTGCTCCGGCGCGGGAACGATGGCCACCGGGGGCGGCGCCGTCTGGGTGGCCGACCTGCCCGTGGGTGACGTTACCTCCGGCGGCGAGGCCGAGGTGGCCGGTGAGGCCGCCGCGGCCGAGGCGGAGTCCGGTGGCACTGGCACCTTCCTGACCGTGCCGACCTACGTCCAGGCACGGAACCTGAGCTGCGAGTACGCCTCGCTCAGCATCGCCACCGGCGCCCTCGGCTACTGGGTCTCGGAGTACCAGTTCGACGGCCTGGTCGGCTGGTCGGCCAACCCGCACTGGGGCTATCGGGGTGACATCAACGGCTGGTGGGGAAACACGACCGACTACGGTGTCTACGCCGAGCCGTTGGCCGCCGCGCTGCCCACCTTCGGCTTCTCGGGCCAGGTGATCTACGGCGCGGGCGACGCATCGCCGTTGATCGCCAGCCTCGACGCCGGTCAGCCGACCCTGGTCTGGCTCGGCCTGTGGGGTGACACCGGCTTCACCGAGACCCTCTCCGACGGGACGTCGTACACCTTGGCCTCCGGCTACCACGTCGTGGTCGCCTATGGCTACGACGATTGGGGCGTCTACGTCTCCGACCCAGCCATCGGTGCTACCCGCGCCTACGACTGGGGCACCTTCATGGCGATGTGGGGCGTCCTCGACGGCATGGCCCTGGGCGTCTCGGGGTAGACCTCATCGGGGAACGACAGCCTCGCACGGGCAGCCGCTCGGCGCGCCCTCCTGGGCGAGAACCTTTCTAGGTCCGATAGGGATACGGACTCGCGGGCGCGTCGAGCGGTATGTCGCCGGCGCGCCGTGGTGACGCCCAGCGTCAAGCCGACCCGGCCAGCGCCGGTGCCCCGACCGCGTGCGAGCGCTCCCCGGCGGTATAGGGGTTGGCCCAGGTGGCGGCGCCCGTTGCGAAGCGGCCCGGGGCGAAGGGGGCCAGATCGAAGCCCGGCTCGTCGCCGCTGACCAGATCCGCGACGATCTGCCCCGTGATCGCGGCCCAGGAGAAGCCGCCGCCGTTGAATCCGACCGCTAGCGTCAAGCCCTCGCGTCCGGGGAACCGGCCGATGAGGGGGAGGCCGTCGGCGGTGAAGCCCATGATCCCAGCCCAGCAGCGGATCACCCGCACCCCAGCCAGGGAGGGGAACAACTCCGCCAGGCACCCCGCGATGCCGGCCAAGACCGATGGGGAGACGCGCTCCTCGACCTGGCCCAGGCCCTCGTCCTCGTCCAGGCGGCGGAAGCCACCGCAGACGACCGGGCCGTGCGCCGTCTGGCGACCGTACTCCTTCTCGTAGTTGGTCCCGAATGGGTAGGGGATGGTCGGGGGCAACGGCTCGGTGACCAGGATCTGGCCCCGTGCCGGGACGATCGCGCCTGGCGGCAGGTCTGGGAGCAGCGGCGCGGTGTAGGCGTTGGTGGCCAGGACCACCTCGTCGGCGTGGAGGTCACCCCGGTCGGTCCGCACCCCGACCGTCCGGTCGCCGTCCTCGAGCAGGGATTCCACCGCCCAGCCGACGCGGATCTCGGCACCCAATCCGCGAGCGGCATCGGCGAAGGCCCAGACCAGGGCAAAAGGCCACAGGTGGCCCCGTCCCGGCGCGAACTCCGCCCCCAACACGGCCGGGCCGAGGGCGGGCATCATCGCCCGGGCTTCCCGGGCGTCGAGCAGGTGGACATCCAGGCCCGCCACCCGCTGCGCCTCGACGCCCTCCGTCAGGTGGGCGAGTTGCTCGGGGGTCGTGGCCAGATCCATCGTGCCGGGCAGGCGCAAGGAGATGTCGGCCCCCAGCTCGGCCTCGATCTGGCCCATCATCGCCAGGTTGGCCCCGGTGATCGCGGTGATCGCCCGTCCCGTGGCCGAATGCAGACCAGACCCGGACCCGGTCAGACCACCGTTCCGCCCGGATGCCCCGGAGGCGATCCCCCGCCGCTCCAGCAGCAGGACACGCTTGCCCCGCCGGGCCAGCCGGTAGGCAGTCGAGCAGCCGACCACGCCGCCCCCGACCACGATCGCGTCCCAAGCAGCCTCCCGAGCCATCGTCGCCTCCCACGCCCCTCGACACCCATCGGCGCCGCATTCTACCGTGATGGGTCGGGGTCGCCCGGCGCGGGGGTGCCCATGGCGGCGACGGGTCATTGGACGTGCCAACAACCTCGTCAGGGCACCGCTCGCTCCGCCCCGATTGCCGAGATGTGCGTTCGTTCCGGAACGGGCGTACCCTGTGAAGGGCGAGGAACGCAGCGACCCACAAGGTGGGTTTCATCGCTGGGAGCCTATCATCGATGATGCCTCACCACGTGCCGAGCCACGTTTGGCCGACGAGGGCTAGCCCATGCAGAACCTGCTCGGACGCCTGAATGCCCGGTCCGAGGGCGACCTCGAACGGATCGCGGCGTTCTGGCACGTCCCCCTGCCGGACGGGCCGCGCCATCGTCGGGTCGGCGCCCTGTACCGCGCCCTGACCGACCCCCGCTCCGCTCGCGATGTCTGGGCCGCGTTATCGGACAACCAACGGCCCCTGGTGCGCCTGCTGGCCCTGATCGACCCGCCAGGGCTGACGGTGGCCGAGATCGCCGGGCGGCTGGGGGCGGACGAGGGGACGGTGCGAGAGATCGCGGTGACGCTGTACCGGGCCGGGGTGGTGGCCCGCCAGGGCGATGACGACCCGCTGCCGGAGGGTGTAGCTCCGGTCCTGTTCCTACCCCGGGAAGTAGCCTTGCTCTTCCGCCGGATCTTCGACGAGATGGAGGCCGGCGACCTTGGCGAAACCCCCCTCCGGGCCCTGCTGGAACTGATCGACGACACCGAATTGGAGTCCGCCGCCAGGACCTGGGGCTCGCGCGTGATCCCTGGCCTGCGTGGGCGGGATGACCTGATCGAGCAGATCCTGCGCCTGGTCGCCGACCGCGACCGCCTCGACAACGTCGTCGCCACCCGCCGCCGCGAGTCGCGCCAGGTCTGGGACCTCCTGCGGGAGCGAGCCGGGGAGGGACCAGTCGCCCTGACCGAAGTCGCCTCCCGGGTCGGCCTCGATGGCGCGGGACTCCGGCCTCGGGTCCGGCTGCGGGAGACGCTCGCCGACCTGGAAGAGGCCCTGCTGGTTTGGCACACCTACCGGGGAGACGAGCGCGCCCTGTTCATCCCCGCGGACCTGCGGCGGGCCGGGACGCCCGGCCCTGACCTGCCGCCCCTGTCCCCGGTGTTGCCGGGGACGGTCCAATCCGGCCCCTGGCGACCGGCCGAGGCATTAGCCTGGGACCTGCTGACGACCCTCCGTGACCTTGCCCTGCCGGGTGCCCCCGAGATCGACGATCCAGAGGACATTCCCCGACCCTGGTCGCGCGGGTTGAATCGCCGCCTTTGGTACCGGGGCGAGGACCTGCCGCCAACGGGGTACCTGCCGTTCCTGCTCGCCCTCGGCCGGGCCGCCGGTCTGCTGCGCGTCGAGACCGACGATCCGGACCACCCGTGGTCGGTCGCGACCGGGGCGGCCCGGGCTTGGCGCGACCTGTCCTTCCCGGGCCAGATGGAGACCCTGCGATCCCGCTGGCTGGCGCACCCGGATTGGGTCGAGGGGACGGGACGGGGAGACCTCGATGTCTGGGGCGCCGACTGGCGAGGCTTCCGGCGCCGCCTGCTCGGCCACCTCGCCTCCCTCCCCCACCCGGCGGATGATGCGGGGGGAACCTCACCGGGCGACGCCGCGACCTCCCCGGCCCCGGATAATGCGACAGATGCGCCCGGCCCGGTCGAGGAGGGTTCGGGCGGCGTCACCCCCCGTCCCACCGTGGCAGCCGAGGACCCCGAGCCCGGGGAGAATGACGGCGGACCGTGGTACCCGCTCGATGACCTGGCGGCCTGGGTCGCGGCCCGCGATGCCGACCTACTCGGACCGACGTTCACTGTCGCTTCTGCCCGCCACCCGAGCGGCGAGGGGCTCGACGATGCTGGCCGCCGCCGCGCGGCCGTCGCCCAGGCGGTCGGGATCGCCCTGGAGACGGCCCTGGCGTGGTTCGGGGTCGTGGAGGTACGGGGACGGGGGCGTGACCCACGGGTCGTCCGCGTCATCGACCCGGCCACGACCGGCCCGGTCCCGACCGAGCGGAGCGAATCCGAACGGGGCGATCGAGCGGCGCTGGCCGTCCACGCGGACGGCACCATCGACCTGCTGGCCCCGACACCCCTGCGGGTCTGGTCGTTGGCGACCTTCACCGAAGCTGAATCCCTCGACCGGGTGAGCCGCTACCGGCTGACCGCCAAGTCGTTCCAGCGCGCCCTGGCCGCCGGATTCGACCAAGCCCAGGTGACGGGGTTCCTCTCCCGCCAGGCGGGGGGCGACCTGCCCCGGCCGGTCCGGGACCGATTGGATGAATGGGTCCGGCAGTACCGCCGGGTGACCCTGCGCCACGCCATGGTCCTCGAACCGGACGATTCGGCAGCCCTGGCAGACCTCCGTCGGGAGATTGAGGCCCGGGGCCTGCGTGCAGCCCCCCTCGACGGCACGCGCCTGCTGGTCGAGGCGGCCCCGGCCGCGATCGATGCCCTCCGCGCACACCTCGCCGCCTCCCACTACGCCCCCCGGTGGGGCGACACCGACGCGCCGGGCGGCACCCCCGTGGCACCCTCCCCCGCTACACCCTCTCCCCCACCTGGGCGCGACCGCCCGGCCCGCCCCACACGCCGCGGCTGAGTCGGTCCGGAGCCGCCCCGGCCGCGCATGTCAAGAACGGTCGCCCGCGCCGGGACCGTCCCGGACGGCGGGCCAAATCTTGCGCCCGGGAGCGGGGACTGGGCGCACTCGCCCACCGGCCCACCGATTCCCAAGATGGAGGTGAGACGATGTCCGACGCTACCCCGACCACCGACAAGAGCATCACCAAGGTGAATGCCGCGTTCTCCCCGAAGGGGTCGATGGGGCAGAAGTACCTCGCCTCGGGCGTCTCGATCGGGATGCGCCTCTGGGAGGAAGACCCGGCCGAGGCCAAGCCGGCCACCGCGCGTGACTACGAGACCGTCGGGTACGTGATCTCGGGCCGGGCGGAACTGCACCTGGAAGGCCAGATGGTCTTGCTGGAGCCAGGCGACTCCTGGACCGTGCCGAACGGTGCAAGCCACACCTACGCGATCCTGGAGCGCTTTGTGGCCGTCGAGGCGACGCATCCGCCCGCCCAGGCCCACGGCCGCGACGAGTCCTAGGCCGACTTCGGGCGGGGCCGGGACGTGGCCCCGCCCGAATCGAGTCTGGTCCCTAAGACGACCGGACTCGATCCGGACCGAACATGCGTCGGGACTGTCGCCCGGATGACTCTCCCTGGCTCGGGGCGGAGTGGCCTTGGGTCCGATTTGTGTGCGATCTCCCCGTCCGCGGGTCACCGGCTCGGAGCACGGAGAAATGGTCGCGTGCCCAGCGCCCTACCCGAGGCACGGGAGTCCGGTCGGTAGCCGCGCCGGGACCATGAGGCGTACCATCTCCGGGTCGGGATATCATCGCTGGGGTGTTTCGCCTCACCGTTCGCCGCCATCGGGGAAGTACCGTGATCCAACGTTCCTGGGAACAGCCGCGCCGGTCCCGACGCCGGGATCGGGCGATCAGCTTGTTCTTCGCACTGCTGGCCGGCGTGCTGCTGAGCGCCGCCGTCCTCGTCTATTTTCAGCAGCGTGACGACACCGTCGAGACAGTGCCGCCGACCGCCGTGGCGGGCGAGAATACCCTCATTGACGTGGTCGGCGCCCTCCAGGCGGAGGGGTACGAGGTGGTGGCTCGCCCCACGTCGGCCCGGATCGAGGGGATCCAGGAACCGGGCCAGGCCCTGGTGGTCGACGAGGTGCCGGTCTGGGTGTTCATCTATCTCGGTCAGAGCCAGTCCGGCGGCGTCGACCGTCGTGCCACCGTGACATCTGGCCTCGACCAGTCGTCGCTGTCGTTGACCTCCCCATCCGGTCAGCCCATCGCCTCCGACGGCCTGACCACCGTCTCGCACAGCAACGTCTTCGTCGTCATCTCTGGCGAGGCCTCCGATGAGCAGGCCGAGGGGATCGAGCGCGGGTTGCTGCGACTTGCCTAATCCCCGCCATCCCGGTCCGACCAGTGAGTCCGTCGGCGGCGGGACCGATGGGTCGGCGCGTTCTGGACCGATGCCTCCGGGACCCACCGACGCGACCGACCCAGAGCACGGCCGGGTCGGGTACGGGAGCAGGGCCGCCTGGACGCCGCTGCTGCTGGGGCTCTTGGTCGTGGTCGCTTTGCTAGCGATCGCCATCTACGACGGCCGCCGGGATGGGCCCGCCCCGGCCCCGGGCCTGCTGGCGACGTCGACGCCCGCCCCCGACCTGACGCTGACCACGCTCGACGGAGCCACGATCCGCCTGGCCGATCTGCGGGGCGGCGTCGTGGTCCTCAACCTCTGGGCATCCTGGTGCGCCCCCTGCCGGGATGAGGCACCGGTCCTCGAGGCCATCGCCCGGGAGGGCGCGGTGGGAGGTCGCCGGGTGACCGTGATCGGCCTAGACCAGAAGGTCGATGACCGAGAGGACGCGCGTGCCTTCGTCGCCGACCTCGGCCTGACCTATCCCATCGTGATCGACGACGGCGGACCCGCTGGCCCGTTCGGCCCGGCCCAGATCGCGCTGGGCTTGCCGGATCTCTACCCGGCGACGCTGTTCATCACGGAGGCCGGCACCATCGCCGCGGTCCACACCGGCGAGTTGACCGAGGAAATCCTGCGCGCCTACCTAACCACCCTACCGATGTCGTGACCCTCCGCCACGCTCGAGGTCGGTCCTGCCGCACGTCGGCCCGCGCGGGTGTCCGTACATCCCCCTCGTTGACTTCTTGGAACCCTTGCGCGAGGTCTCGGGGCATGCTACGGTCAGGGTACCGACTCGTGCTCGGCCGGTACGTACCCGGTATAAATGGCTCGGACGTTCGTCCCCGCACTCCCCGCGCGATCCGTCATCATGGCCTCACCGGTGAAACCCGGTGGCGGGCTCGTGCGTTGGGAGAGGTGACGGGGACACGATGTCCCGGTGCCCATCGGGGCCGGAACGCGGGGCCGGCCACGGGCGGACGAGCGACCGGAGACCGAGGACGAAGCGATTCGCACCAGACCATCCCGGGGACGGGGAGCGGGGGACAGGACCATGTCGCGCCGAAGGATCACCACATATCGCTCGTCCGCCTCGGATCGCCGGTCGACGGGAGTCACCAGGCGATTTGGGCCCGGCGGCCTAGGGTTGGCCTGGCTGGCCGTCCTGCTCCTGATGGGCGCCGTGATGGCGCCAGCATCCGTGGCCGCCCAAGACGCGGAGGCGACCGCCCCCCCCATCGTCGCCGATGACGACACGACGGTCGAGGTGGTCGTCGACGACCCCTCCGCCACGGTGGACACTGACCAAGACACGGCCCTCTTCCCCTCGGATTGGTCCCCGCCGCGCACGGTCTACATCCCAGAGACCGGCCACGCCATCGACGGCTGGTTCCTCGACCTCTGGCGCGAGGCGGGTGGCGCCGACGCCTACGGCTACCCGATCACCCCGGAGATCTGGCTCGACAACGGCCACGTCGTCCAGTACTACAGCTATGCGCGGTTCGAGTACTGGCCCGAGGGCGATGCCAACGGCAACTACGTCAAGGTTGCCCCAATCGGCGAAGAACTGCGTCCCCCGATGCTGCCGCGGGGGATCGGGGGCAAGCTCGACCGCCGCGACATGGAGTTGGCCCGCGCCGCCCAGGCCTGGTTGCCGCTCCCCGAGAGCAAGATCCAAGAGGACTCCGACACCTGGCGCTACGTGCCCGAGACCGGTCACAGCATCTACGACGGCTTCAAGTCGTTCTGGGAACTGACCGGCGAGCAGTGGTACCTCGGGTTCCCGGTGACTGAGGAGTACATCGTCGATGGTGTCTCCTACCAGATCTTCGAGCGCGGCGCGCTGACCTGGCAGCCTGGGACCGACATCGCGATGATCCCGCTGGGCCGGATGCTGGCCCAACGCTATGGCCTCGACACCACTCCCCTCGGACAGGGCGACCTGCCCGCCTACAGCGAATCGCTGTTCGTGCCGCCCGCTCCCCAGACGATCGCCGACCGCGTCGCGGCCGTCGGGGCCGACCCAAATGGCGAGCGATGGCTGGAGATCGACCTGAGCGACCAGTCGATGAAGGCCTGGCAGGGCGACACCGTGATCCTGGAGACCCTGGTCAGTACCGGCAAGGACACGTTCGAGACGCCGCCGGGCAGCTACCTCGTCAACTCGAAGATCGAGGAGCAGGACATGGAGGGCGTCCTCGGTGGCGAGTACTACGACGTGCCCAAGGTGCCGGACGTGATGTACTTCACCGACCGCGGCCACGCCATCCACGGCGCCTACTGGCACGACAATTTTGGCTCCCGGATGAGCCACGGCTGCATCAACCTGCCGCTGGATGTCGCCGACTTCATCTACAAGTGGGCCAGCGTCGGTATCCGGGTCGAGATCCACGACTAACGGCACGCGGCCGATCAGAACCGACCCCAAGAGGCCGAACCGCCCGGGACGACTGTTCCGGGCGGTTCGGTGTTGGCGGAGATCACACGCGTGATCGAAACGTTCCAGGCTGTCGAAAGAGGGACGAGCTGATCCACGGAGCAATGGACCAGGTCGTCGCTCAGTTCGTCCGGGCACTCGGAGAACGGTGATTCATTGCGTGGTAGCCTCGTCGCTCAGGACCCAAGTCCCGCCCGTCGCGGTTGCCCTCCCCCGCCGAACCGGCTATGATGCGCCCATGCGAGACGAGCGGATGTCCCTCCCAATCACGATGGTTGGCGCAGGTCGGTCGATCCCGGTGAGCCTCCCGGCCATCGGCATCGCCATTATGACTACCTGCCCTGCCGGTCGTGGGGTGGGTGGCTGACGCGCGGATCGCGGGACCCCCACTCACACGGATCGGCAAGCGGAGGCGCGAGAGTGCCCCCGCTTTTGTGTTTTCCGGACCGGCCGGGTCTGGATGTGGTGGGAACGACCGGGACGGGGATCATGGCACCCCGCCGGGCGGTGGGACGCGGCGGGGAGAACGCCCGCACGGGACGCGACTGGACGGGCCGATGGTGGGCCAGGCCAGGGCGAGGCGCTCGGTGGGGAGCGCGGGGACATCGACCCGGCCAGGGTCATGCTCGACGCCGATGGCCAGGGCCGCTCCCCACCGGGGGGTTGGAGCCAGGATGAGGAGACCGCCGTGATCATCCTGAAATTCGGCGGCACGTCGGTCGGGGACGCCGCGCGCGTGCGCGACGCCGCCGCGATCGTCGCGCTGCAACCCTCCCCCCGGGTCGTCGTGGTCTCGGCCGCATCCGGCATCACCAACGCCCTGTTGGAGGCGGCTAGGGCGACGGCCGCGGGGGATGGCGAACGAGCGGCGGCGGCCCTCGCCACGGTCCACGACCGGCACCGCAACGTGGCCGACGCCGTGCCGGACGGCGCCGAACGGGCGACGGTACGGGCCGAACTGGCGACCCTCCATGCCCGCCTCGACGAAGCCCTGTGCGAGGTGGCGGAGGCCGGGGCCCTCTCCGACCGGCTCTCGGACCGGATCGTCGCCACTGGTGAGAAGGCGATGAGCATCTGCTTCGCGGCCTACCTCCGGGCCGCCGGCGAACCCGCTGGCCACGTCTTCGCCGACCGCGTCGTCGGCACGGACGACCGGTACGGGAACGCTCGCCTCGATCGGGCCCGGACGCGGGCCCAGGCCCATGAGGTGATCCGTCCCCTGCTCGACATCGGCCAGACGGCCGTCGTCACTGGCTTCATCGGTGCCGCGCCGGACGGCAGCACGACGACCCTCGGTCGGGGCGGCTCCGACTACAGCGCCACCATCCTCGGTGCCGCCCTCGACGCCGAGGAGGTCCAGATCTGGACCGATGTGCCCGGGGTCCTCTCGGCCGACCCCCGCCAGGTCAAGGCCGCCCGCGTCGTCCCGGTGATCAGCTACGACGAGGCCCAAGAACTGGCCCACTTCGGCGCCAAGGTGCTCCACCCCCGCACCATCCGACCAGCCGTCGCGCGGGACATCCCGGTTCGCATCCTGAGCACCTTCGCCCCCCTTGAACCCGGCACCGTCGTCACCCGGCAGGCCGTGGGGACGCGGGTCAAGGCCATCACCGCCCTGCGCGGCCTGATCCTGTTGACGGTGGATGTGCCGGAACTGGAAGACCTGACTGGGGCGGCGGCGGTGGCCTTCGGCGTCCTCCACGCCGAGGGGGCGGAGGTCGCCTTCGCCGCGCAAGGGTCATCGCGGCGGCGAATGACGTACCTCCTCGACGGGGTAACGGGCGGGTGCGACCGCCTCGGGGCGCGACTGGCGACGGCGCTAGACGACCACGACGGCCTCGACGCCGATGTCGAATGTATGGAAGACGTGGCCCTGGTCGCGGCGGTCGGGGCCGGAGCGGCGGGGCAGCCGGGCACCTTGGGCCGGATGCTCGATGTCCTGGGACAAGCCGGAGTCACGGTCCTGGCCGCCAGCCAGCAGACCAGCAACGTCGCGGTCGTCGCCGCCGTCTCGGCGACGGACGCCGATCGCGCGGTGGATGTCCTGCACGCGGCCCTGATCCCCAGGACCGAGTTGCCCGCCCCTCCCCCCCGCCGCCGTACCCGCCGCGCCGATATCTTGGGTGAGTCCCTCCAAGTCGGCTGAACGGAGACGGCAGTCGGCAGTCTGCACGAGTGAGAACGGGGGTGATCGAGGACCGACGAATCACGTCATGGGGACCAGGAGCGTGAACACGGCACGCGCACCGACGATCGTCCCTGGCTTCCCGCCCCATCTCCCGTCGCATACTTCCGTCTACCGTTTCCCCTCTACCGTCACTTCGATTCCCGCCTCTGAGAGGAGATCAGCATGAAGGACGAACGCATCCCCGTCGCGGTCCTCGGCGCTACCGGTAGCGTCGGGCAGCGGTTCGTGCAGTTGTTGGCTACGCACCCCTGGTTCCGGGTAGCCGAATTGGTCGCCTCCGACCGGTCGACCGGACGACCGTACCACGAGGCGACCGACTGGCGACTCGACGCCACCATGCCAAACGATGCCGCCGATCTGAGGGTGCGGGGCTATGGCGACGCTCTCGAGAGTCCCGTCGTCTTCTCGGCACTGCCCGGTGAGGTCGCGGAGGAGATCGAGCGGCGCCTGGCCCGCGACGGGCACGCCGTCCTCTCCAACACCAGCACCCACCGGATGACCCCGGATGTCCCCCTCCTGATCCCGGAGGTCAACCCGGACAACGTCGCCGCGATCGAGACCCAGCGCCGGGAGCGGGGCTGGAAGGGGTTCATCGTCACCAACCCGAACTGCTCGGCGATCCACATGGTCCTGACCCTGAAACCGCTCCAGGACGCCTTCGGTCTCGACGCCGTCTCGGTCACGACGATGCAGGCGGTCTCGGGGGCGGGCTACCCGGGCGTGTCCTCGTTGGACATGATCGACAACGTGGTCCCGTTCATCGGCTCCGAGGAGGAGAAGATGGCCGAGGAGACCCAGAAGCTCCTCGGGGGGTATGGGGACGGCCCCG
>CADCWH010000243.1 GCA_902806395.1 uncultured Thermomicrobiales bacterium
CGACCGAGGTGCCGACCGAGGTGCCGACCGAGGTGCCGACCGAGGTGCCGACCGAGGTGCCGACCGAGGTGCCGACGATTGTCTCAGACATGACCGCCACCGCGTTCGTCACCGTCGCTGCCTCGGCGACCGCGACCTTCGTGGAGACGGCCACCGCGACTGCGACGACGACGCTCGCGCCGAGTACGTCCACACCGGCGGTCGGCGTGGCGACCGTGCTGCCGACCTCCACCCTCTTTCCGACCGCAACGCTGCCCGCGACCGTGTCGATCCGTCCGCCGGGACAGGGAGGAGTGACGCCGGTTTCGCGCTCTATCCGGTCGGGACGACCGACGGAGCCGGCGACGCCTCCCGGAAATGCCTCCACCGCGACAGCCACCGTGACGCCGCCTGGAACGCCTCGGCCAGGTCGCGTCCGGCCGACGGCGATTCCCGCTCCGCCGCGGTCCCTACGCGGGACGGCGTCCGTGACGCCCGTCGCAACGGGATCGGACGCCACGGTGTCAGGCGGGAGAGCATCGCTTGACTCCCTCGCGTCCACGGCGGACCCCGGACCAGGCGTTCAACCGGTCCCGCCTCCGGTGGGGACCGGGACCAGTGCGGTGGCACCGGTAGGGCAGACAGGGGACGGGACAGCGGGTCCGGCGGGTGTCGGGGTCGTCGTGGAGGTGCGCTCGGCAGCTGGGCGGGCGGTGGCTGGAGCCTGGTTCAGCCTCGATCCGGCCATTGGAGGCAGCCCCGGTCACCCGGCCAGGATCACCGATGGGTCGGGGACCGTACGCTTCGAGGACGTGACTCCCGGAACCTACCGCCTCCGCTTGGTCGCCGGACCCCCGGGTGCCCGGTTCGTGGCCGGGCCGCTCATCGTGGCCGGGGATGCCTTTGTCTCCATCGTGACTATGGACGTGTCCACGTCCCAAGTGGAGGACGGATCGGGTGGGAGCCCCTCGCTAGCGAGTGAGCATACCGCCCAAGCGACCTATCCACCCGCTATCCCAGACACGACGAACGCCGAGATGCTCGACCGGCCTGTCCCGTCATCCGGATCCCAGGATGGTGACGGGACAGGTGGACCGGACGACGGATGACGCCTCCCTCCCGAACACGTTGCGAGAGGCGGGCGAGGGCGCAGAAAGATGGTGTGAAGGGGGGATCGTCCTGCGCTGGTGCGGTGGCACACCGAGATCGGTGGGGATCGGCAGGTGACCGTCGTTGGTACCCATTCCCCGATGATCGATCATCGGGAGATCGAACGGAGTTGGTCTCGGGCACGGAGGAGACGATGGTGAGTGGGGGCGTCCTCGGTCATCCTAGGCGCACCACGGTTCGCGCAACCCCTCCGCGGAGGCAACATATCCCTCTCCTCTCGATCTCCGGCTGATCAGCCGGAGATGATCGCCCGGGTTAAGATGCCGGCGCTCAGGATCACCCTTGGCCCCAATCCCTCCGATGACTGACCTGACGGCGGGGGTGTGGCCCGAAGTGCGGCGTCGTGGGCGTGGGGATGGCGGTTCCGGATCGCTCGTCTGGTGTAGGTAATCGTTTGGGACGAGCGCCGACCGACTGCGAAGGGACTTGCCCGGACTCCCCCGGTTGGGCTATGGGCGCACCATGATGCTGGGGGGAGGCAGCGTATACTTGGGGGAGGCCCAGTACAGTAGTTGATGGTGGCGGGTCTGGCTGTCCTGCCCGGGTCAGGGGGTGGGACGGACCGGAGTGTGACGATGGGGGTACTCCGGCTCCGGTCGGTCCGCAGACCGGGGCCGACCAAACGACACGGCGGTGGCGCCGAGGGAAGGGACATGACACCCCGAACGCGGGTGGGGCGCTGGTGGCGAGTCGTCGCCGCATCGCTCCTGGTCCTGACAGTGATGACCCGCTTCTCGCCCGTCGCGCTCGCGACCGGGTCAGTCGTCGTGGTCGTCACCGACGAGGCCGGGACCCCGCTCGCCGGTGTGGAGGTCGGCATCTACGGGGCCGTGGAGCCCGATGTCGAGGGGGCCGGGACCACCGATGTCGTGCTGGTCCCGGGAGAGACGCCGCTGGTCGCGCCAGTCATGACCGGGGCCGATGGCACGGCAACCTTTGGGGCGGTACCGGAGGACGTCGACCTCTTCGTCGTCCAGACCGCTCCGCCAGCCGGCTACGAGGACGCGACCGGGCCGGTCCCCCTGAACATCGCGGCGGCCGACGCGGCGGTACCGGTCGAGGTCGCGATGGTCGCCCAGCAAGCGGTCGGGGTGGTCGAGGCGATCGTCGTCAGTGCGGCCGACGGGACGCCGATCCCCGGCACGACGATGTCGGTCTTCACCTTGCCCGACCCCTCCAGCGGTCTACGGGGAAGTCTCGTCGTCGACGCCACCACTGGCCCGACCGGGATCGCCCAGTTCGATCTTCCGGTCGGCAGCTACATCGTCGGCCTGACTGGTGCCCCGGACGGATTTCTTGCCCCCGGTCCCGCCGCCGACCAGCAGGTGACGGTGGATATGGCCGTCGCCGGGCAGCGGGACTACCACGCGCTGTTCTTCGAGATGCAGCCGGGCCAGGCGCCCCCGCCGATCGCGACGACCGACCTCGGCGTCCCCGTCGACCCGGTGATGGCCGAGATTCTGGCCGAGTCAACGGCCACCGTCCCCGCGTCCACTGGACCCGCCACGCCATCCGAGAGCGCGGCCGCGAGCGCGGGGACTGGTACGCAGTCGCCGGCCGGGTCGGCCACCCTGATCATCACTGGCCTGGTCTGCGCCGATGCCTTCCAGTTCAACCGGACGGCCTACTACCGGGTCCAAAACGAATCACCCTACGACCCGGCCGTGCGTGAGCCCGTCGAGGGGTGTCGATTGGCGACGGAGGGCGAGGTCACCTTTGCGGTCAGCGACCCGGGCGATGACGACCCCTTCGACGACGCGGTGGTCGGCAGTGGGACGACCGAGGCTGACGGCCGGGCGATCGTCACCGTCCCCGTGACCCGGGACGAACAGTGGCTGCTCGTCGGCCAGGTCGACCGGGACGCCGATAGCGACCCCTTCGTGGTCCTGCCGGGGGAGCGGGTTTCGCTGGCGGCATTCAACTATGTCTTGCCGTCATTCGGCAATCTGGTCGTCCGGTCCCGGGACGGCGAGACGGGGGCGTCGGTGGCCGGGGGCTGCTTCGCCTTGGTGGCGACCGACGGCACGGTGGAGCCGTTCGAGACCTGCGATGCCGCCGACGACAGCACCGACGGCCGGACCCGGTTCGTCGATATCCCGAACGGGGTCTACACAGTCCGCCAGACCGCGGCCGCTCCGGGGTTCGCCCCGGCGGCGGACCGAACGGTCGAGGTGGCGGGACGCTCGGTCGAGACCTCGGTCGAGGTCGATGCGCTGGGCGCAATCGAGATCTGGTCCCTGACCTGCGAGGGTCAAGGGGTCGAGCCGGAGTTGCTGGTCGGTGAGCCTATCCGCCGGGCGGCAAACGGTGACGGGACGGATGTTGACCCGGTCGCCGCGACCCCGGTGGCCGACGGGTGCGTCGGGGTCGCGGCCGAGCTGGTGATCGTGCCCGCCGGACCGGGTTCCGCCGCCGAGATGACGGTGCGGACCGGGGACGATGGCCGGGCGGTGGCGGTGCCGATCGTGCCGGTGAAGGCGGGCGAGCCGCACCGCGTCGAGTCGCCGGACGGGTCGCTGGCGGCCGAGGTCGAGGTCGAACCGGGCGCGATCACGATCGTGACCCTGCTGCTGCCCCCAGCCGACGCGCCCTGATCCCTCGTGACGATGGTGCGGCCGGGACCACGTCCCGCGTAGCCCATCTTGGGGCGAGGGCGAATCCGGGGTACATGGCTGGCGATCGCGTCCGTGATGACGGCCGACACATCGGTCGGGGCGATCCTAGCCGCACCGTCGAACCACACATTTGTGCCGGTCACGATGGGAACGGATCTGCTTGGGCAGGATGCCGTGAGCGGCGCCCCGACCGATCGTGCGCCTGTCGCCGACGCTCCGGGAGCGCTCTGGGGCACTCGCGCATAGGTGTCCCGACCCTTTGCACCGTCACGACATCGTGCGCGGCCGCTACGCTTTGCCGGGCTCATCGATGGGGTCGGTGAGAACTGGGGCCGGGTGAATGGTCGGGATCGTGGCGGGATCGAAGGCAGAGACGTCGGTGGGGCCCAAGGTCTGGAGGGCCGCCAGGCACGTCCCAGCCTCGTGGACGAGCCGGGCCGTGTCGATGCCTAGGCAGGTGGGGGTGAATCGGGCGACCTTGGCGACGCCGTCGCCGAGGACCGAGATCGCCCCCCGGCCGTTGCCGCGCAGGGCATGGTGGAACCCGACGCCGATCTGGAGGATGCCCTGGTACAGGCGCCGGATCTCGCCCCGCTCGGCGTGCCACTCGTGTTCGATCGTCTCGTGGCAGGCGTAGAACTGGCGGTCGTTGAAGAGGGCGATCCCCTCGGCCACCCCGGGCGGCGGCGCCCCCCGGCAGGGATTACCGGGCCTGCCGGGGTGGCCGGGATCCCTGTCTCCAACCTGTGGGAGGTAGGGGGCGAGCAGGGTCTGGACCGCAGCCACGGCCGCCACCGGGTCGGGTGCTAGCGGGGTTTCGAGGATCAACGGACCCCGGTAGGCAGCACCGATCGCCCGCAGCAGCGCCGGCCAGGGGAGTTCGCCATCGCCGGGGAGGAGGTGGCGGTCACCGCCGGGACGGAAATCGCTCAGGTGGACGTTCGCCAGACGATCTCCCATCGCGGCGAGGGTCATGAAGGGGTTGGTGCCCGCCTCGGCGGCCTGGAAGGGATCGAAGGTGAAGCCCCAACGGGCGGAGGGGAGGGCATCCCGCAGGTGGGATGCCAGACGGGCGACCTCCCGGTGGCCGCGCACCGCGTGACGCGAGGTGTTCTCGATCGTCAGGCCGACCCCGGCCGCATCGGCCTCGCTGGCCAGCGAGACCGTGGTCGCGACGAATCGCGCCCAGTCGTCGTCGGTGGTGATCTCCCCGGCCAGCGGGCCGTGCCACACGAGCCAGTGCGCGCCGAGGTCGGCGGAGGCGGCGATCCCGCGCCGGAACAGGTCGAGCCCCTCCGCGGCCCGGCGGGGATAAGGGGAGATGACGCGGTGCAGGTCGGTCCACAGGTGGACTGACCAGACCCGGCACCCGACGGCCCGGGCGTTCTCGGCCAACGCCCCGACCACGGCCGGGCCGTACTCACCCACCGTCTGGAGCAAGACCTCGATGTCCAAGACGCCCAGCG
>CADCWH010000244.1 GCA_902806395.1 uncultured Thermomicrobiales bacterium
GGCGGCAGCGGCGACTACCGTGCCGGGGTGATCGTCGCCGCGCCGATAGGGACACGTTGCAGGCGTCGCTCGCGGCTAGGTATACTGGTTTGCCACGGGAGTTACCGACGAACGCGATGGGTGTCGCTTTGGGGGTCGGTGTGCTGCCCGGACTTTCGGTGCTTAAGGAAGGTGTATGGAAACCACGGACGTTCGCGAGCCAGAGGCGACCGTGTCGCCACGGGACGATGCCGGGATGACGGCAACCACCGTGCTGGACGACGCGGTAGCGACGAATGGCTCTCGTGACGATGCCTCCCTCGATGTGGCGTCGCTGATGGAGCAGTTCCTCAGCGACCCGTCCAACGATTACCAGACCCTGAAATATGGGGATGTGATGGACGGCGTCATCATGCATATCGACCGGGACGAGCTCCTGGTCGACATCGGGTCCAAGGCGGAAGGCATCGTGCCGGCCAAGGAGTACTCCGACCTCTCCGGTGACGAGAAGTCGGCGCTCCAGGTCGGGGACACGGTGCTGGTCTTCGTGGTCCAGCCCGAGAATCCCGAGGGACACCCGGTCGTCTCGCTGAACCGGGCCCGCCAGGAGAAGAGCTGGCGCCGGTTGCAGGAGATCCACGAGGCGAACGACGTCATCGAGGCCGAGGTCACCAACTACAACAAGGGTGGCCTGCTGGTGAACCTGGACGGGGTCCGGGGTTTCGTTCCCGCCTCCCAGGTCTCAGAGATCCGGGGCGGTGACGAGGGGAGCAAGCAGGCCGACATGGCCCGCCTGATCGGCACCACGCTGCCCTTGAAGGTGATCGAGATCAACCGTCACCGCAACCGGCTGATCCTCTCCGAGCGCCAGGCGGTCCAAGAACGCCGCGACGTGATGAAGGAGCGGCTGATCGCCGAGCTGACCGAGGGTGAGGTCCGCAAGGGCCGCGTCTCCTCGATCTGCGACTTCGGTGCCTTCGTCGACATCGGCGGGGCCGACGGGCTGGTCCACCTCTCCGAGCTGTCATGGAGCCGCGTCCGCCACCCGAGCGAGCTCCTCTCGGTCGGGGCCGAGGTCGATGTCTACGTCCTGGGGATCAATTCGCAGGAGAAGAAGATCGCCCTGTCGATCAAGCGGACCCAGCCCGAGCCGTGGAGCCGAGTGGCGGCCGTCTACGAGGTGGGCCAGTTGGTGCGCGGCTCCGTGACCCAGCTCGCCAACTTCGGTGCCTTCGCCCGGATCGAGGACGGCATCGAAGGTCTGATCCACGTCTCCGAGCTGACCGACGAGCGCATCACTCATCCCAAGCAGGTCGTGCAGGAGGGCCAGGAGTTGATCCTGCGCATCATCCGGATCGACCCGCAGCGGCGAAGGATGGGCCTCAGCCTGAAGCGCGCCCTGGACACGCCGGAGGAAGAGTTGACCACGGTCTTCGGTGAGGGCATCACCGAGGAGCGTGACGCGATCGTGGCTCGGATCCACGCGGCCCTGGAGGCCGAGGGGATCGAGATCGGGTCGGGCGCCCGGGCGGCGGCCGAGGAAGCCGCGGCGGCCGAAGCGGCCGGTGGTGACGGCGGCGACGGCCCGAGCACCGTGGACCCGGACGCGGTCGAAGCCGCTCCGAATCCGAACCTGGCCAAGTTCCAGATGCCGACCGAGCGACCGCAGCCGAAGTCGCGCTCCCGCGCGGCCCAGCCGCGGCCCGCGGCCGTCGAGATGCCGGTGGACCTCGGCGACGAGGGGCTGTCGGCGATGGCCCTGGCCTTCGCCATGGCCGGTGCCTCCGATGACATCGAGACGATCACCAACCAGACCGAGGCGGAAGTCGAAGCTGAGGTGGTGGCCGAGGTCGGCCTGGCCGAGCCGGCGAACCCATCGGTGGACACCGCACCGCCGGAGGTGGCGGACGAAGATGCGACGATCGCCGGGGCCCAAGTGATCCCGGCCACCGCCGAGGCCGAGGGCACCGCCACACCCGAGACCGAGGCTCCGGTCGAGGCCTCTGCGGTCGCCGATGCCGATCCCGTTCCGGCAGTTGACCAGCCGGGTTCGTAGCCTGGGTTCCCTCGCCGCTCGCCCCGTGCCCCGCTGGACGGGAGGCGACAAACGTCACGATTTCGCAAACGGCAGGCGCAAACATGCGCCTGCCGTTTGCTTCCCCGCCGACCCCGTGGCACGCTATACGGGCGGCACTACCCGAAGGGTGGGGGTAGGCGGGCGCGATCCTGCGTATGCTTGACCTAGACGGACACGACGGACACGACGGACACACGCCGAGCCAAAGCCGAGAGGTCCGGACACCCGTTTCGAGGACGAACATTGCGGCGGGCGATGGAGCGGGTTCATCACCCCGACGCGGCGGGAGAATCACACGATGGCAGAGAAATTCGACAAGTTCACCGAACGAGCCCGCAAAGTCCTGACGCTGGCGCAAGAAGAGGCGCAGCGCTTCAACCATAATTACATCGGCACCGAGCACCTGCTCCTGGGCCTGGTTCGTGAGGGTGACGGGGTCGCCGCCCGCGTGCTGAGCAACATGGGCGTCCAGTTGCCCAAGGTCCGCTCGGCGGTCGAGTTCATCATCGGTCGCGGTGAGACCATGATCATGGGGGACATCGGCCTCACCCCCCGCGCCAAGAAGGTCATCGAGCTAGCGGTGGACGAGGCCAGGCGCCTCAACCATCACTACATCGGCACTGAGCACTTGCTGCTGGGATTGGTCCGCGAAGGCGAAGGGATTGCCGCCGGCGTGTTGGAGAGCCTGGGCGTCAACCTGGAGAAGGTCCGGGCTCAGGTGATGCAAGTCGTCAGCCAGAGCTCGACCTACAGCCAGCAGTCCAAGCAGCAGACGAAGACCCCGTACATGGACGCGCTGGGCTTTGACCTCACCGAGGCCGCCCGGACCAACAAGCTCGGTCCCTTGATCGGCCGGTCGATGGAGATCGACCGGGTGATGCAAATCCTTTCCCGGCGCACCAAGAACAATCCAGCCCTGATCGGTGAGCCGGGCGTCGGCAAGACGGCCATCGTCGAGGGCCTGGCCCAGCGGATCGTCAACGGCGACGTGCCGGAGCAGCTCCAGAACAAGCGACTGGTTGCCCTCGACATCGGTGCTCTCGTGGCGGGGACCAAGTACCGGGGCGAGTTCGAGGAGCGACTGAAGAAGATCGTCGCCGAGGTCAAAGAGACGAGCAGCATCCTCTTCATCGACGAGCTGCACACCCTCGTGGGCGCAGGTGCGGCGGAGGGCGCGGTCGATGCCGCGAACATCCTCAAGCCCGCCCTTTCCCGCGGCGAGTTGCAGACGATCGGCGCGACCACCCTCGACGAGTACCGCAAGTACATCGAGCGGGACGCGGCGCTGGAGCGACGCTTCCAGCCTGTCCAGGTAGACGAGCCCAGCATCGACGAGACGATCCAGATCTTGATCGGGGTCCGGTCACTCTATGAGGAGCACCACCGGCTCAAGATCAGCGACGAGGCCCTGAAGGCGGCCGCGAACCTAGCGGCCCGCTACGTCGCCGACCGGTTCATGCCGGACAAGGCGATCGACCTGATCGACGAGGCATCGTCCCGGGTCCGGATGACCCGGTCGGCCGCTCCCCCCAGTCTGAAGGAGGCCATGCTCGGGCTCCAGTCACTCCAGCGCGAATTGGAAGCGGCCGTCAACGGGCAGGAGTTCGAGTTGGCGGCGGAGCTCCGCGACCGCGAGCGGAAGCTGCGGGATCGGATCGATTCTCAAGAGCAGGAGATGAAGGACGCCCGGGGCGAGGAAGAGACCTACGTCACTGAAGAGGACGTGGCCCAGGTGGTCGCGATGTGGACCGGCATCCCGCTGGTCCGGATCGCCGGTGAGGAGTCGGAGCGGCTCCTCCAGATGGAGTCGGTCCTGCACGAGCGGATCATCGGCCAGGAAGAGGCGATCGCGACCCTCAGCAAGGCCGTCCGCCGGGCTCGGGCCGGGATCAAGGATCCCCGTCGCCCGATCGGCAGCTTCATCTTCCTCGGCCCCACCGGCGTGGGCAAGAGCGAGCTGGCCAAGGCGCTGGCAGAGTTCATGTTCGGCTCAGAGGACCACCTGATCAAGATCGACATGTCCGAGTTCATGGAGCGCCACGCGGTCAGCCGCTTGGTCGGAGCGCCTCCCGGCTATGTCGGTTATGAGGAGGGCGGCCAGCTGACCGAGGCGGTGCGGCGCAAGTCGTACTCGGTGATCCTGCTCGACGAGATCGAGAAGGCCCACCCGGAAGCCTTCAACATGCTGCTCCAGATCATGGAAGACGGGAACCTGGCAGATGCCAAGGGGCGCAAGGTCGATTTCCGCAACACGATCATCATCATGACCTCCAACGTCGGCGCCGAGCAGATCAGCCGCGACATGACGCTCGGGTTCGCCTTCAAGGAGGACCCTGACAAGACCCAGCAGCGCGAATACGACACGATGCGCGACAAGGTCACGGGTCAGCTCAAGCAGACGTTCCGGCCCGAGTTCTTGAACCGGATTGACGCCGTCGTGGTCTTCCACTCGCTGACCGCCGTCCAGATCCGAGAGATCGTCAACCTGGAATTGGAGCGGGTCCGGACCCAGTTGTCCGAGCAAGACATCCGGCTCGAGGTGACGACCGAGGCGATGGACCTGATCGGGGTACGGGGCTACGACCACACCTATGGAGCTCGGCCACTGCGCCGGATCATCCAGAACCTGATCGAGGACCCGCTCGCCGAGGGTCTCCTCAACGGCCGCTTCCAAGCGGGCAACACGGTCAAGGTCGAGGTCGAGGAAGATCTGCTCAAGGTGACGGTCGCCGAGGTCGCCGAGGCGGAAGCCTTGGAGCCCGTCGGGGTCGCCTAGCGCAATCCGGCCGAACGCGACACCAGGCGGACCATGAATGAGGGGGGTGTGCCATTGGCCACCCCCCTCGACGTGGTGCCAAAGGGTTCGCATGGGGTTGACCCCGCTCACTCGTGGAGGAGGGAATCACCGTGGCGAAAGCCAAGACACAATGGGTGTGTCAACAATGCGGCACGACCAGCCCCGGCTACCTCGGACGGTGCCCCGGCTGCAGTTCGTGGAACTCGATGGTCGAGACGATCGAGGAGCGGCGTCCGAGCGGTGGCGGCAATCCCCGTTCGGGCCGGGCCGTCGAGAAGCCCCAGCCGTTGGGGGAGGTCGGGTCGGCCGAGGCCAACCGGGTCCAAGTGCCGATCGGCGAGTTCAACCGGGTGCTGGGTGGCGGTCTGGTGCCGGGCTCGTTGGTCCTGATCGGCGGCGACCCGGGGATCGGCAAGTCGACGCTGGTCCTGCAAGCGGCGGCGGGCATCGCCGGGGTATCCGGCGTGGTGCTCTACGTCTCGGCCGAGGAGTCGGCCCAGCAGATCAAACTGCGGGCCGAACGCCTGGCGGTGCCGATGGACGACCTGTGGGTCCTCTCGGAGACCAACCTCACCTCAGTGATCGAGGCGGCCGAGCATCACCAGCCGGCCTTGCTGATCGTGGACTCCATCCAGACCGTCTGGGTCGATGACATCACCTCGGCGGCCGGCAGCGTCTCGCAGGTTCGGGAATGCACCGCCCGGCTGATGCAGTGGGCCAAGCCACGCAACATCCCGGTGCTACTCATCGGCCACGTCACCAAAGAAGGCACGATCGCCGGGCCACGGGTGCTGGAGCACATGGTGGACGCGGTGCTTTACCTGGAGGGCGACCGCTTCCACCAGTACCGCATCTTGCGCGGGGTCAAGAACCGGTTCGGCTCGACCGACGAGGTCGGCGTCTTCGAGATGGCTGACGCCGGCCTACGGGAGGTGCGGAGTCCCTCCGAGGCGTTCCTGGAAGAACGGCGGGACGGGACGTCCGGCTCGACGGTGGCGGTGACGATGGAGGGGACGCGGCCGATCCTGGTCGAGATGCAGGCCCTGACCACCTCCACCTCGTTCGGGCTGCCGCGCCGAACCGCGAACGGTCTGGAGGCCAACCGGCTTCAACTCCTCGTCGCGGTGCTGCAGAAGCGGGTCGGCCTCGCCCTCGGGGGCCAGGACATCTACGCCAACGTGGTCGGCGGGCTGCGGATCGCCGAGCCCGCCTCCGACCTAGCGGTGGCGACGGCGATCGCCTCCAGCTTCCGAGACCGGCCGGTGGATGGGAGGACGGCCCTGATCGGCGAGGTTGGGCTCTCGGGTGAGTTGCGCTCGGTGAATCAGATTGACCGACGGGTGAACGAGGCGGCCCGATTAGGTTTCAAGCGAGTGGTCGTGCCCCGGGCGTCGGTTCGACAACGGGGTGGGGATGTCTCCGGGGTGGAGACGGTCCGGGTCGGAACGCTAGCCGAGGCGATCGAGGCGGCAATGGCCTAGGTTGACGGGGACCCGACAGGGCCGGTCACGCAGCGGGTCTCAGCCCGGCTCGTGACCCAATGTGCCACGCCGGGACGACCATGGTTCGCCAGCCAGGGAGAGGAGTTCATCGGTGAGGCGGTCCGCGGCGTCCGGTCGGCCGATGGTCCGGGCACCAGTGGCCATCGCGGTGAGGACGGTCGGGTCGGTGAGGAGGCGGCCGATCTCGGCTCGGAGTCGGTCCGGGGTCGCCTCCGCCTGAGGCAAGACGACGGCCGCTCCGCATTCGGCCAGCAAACGAGCGTTGTGGGTCTGCTCGTCGCCGCCGGTGCCGGGAAGGGGGATCAGGATGGCCGGTTTGCCGAGGCAAGCTAGTTCCGCCACGGTTCCCGCCCCGGCCCGGCCGATCACGAGGTCGGCCGCCGCGTAGACATCGGCCATCTCGTCACGGACGTACTCTCGGACTTGATACCGGCATTGGACGGCCCCTGACCAGGTCGCCCGGCGATCCCGTGCCGCGCGGGCGTCGTCGTTGGCCCCGGCCGGTCCCGTCTGGTGGAGGATTTGGGTCACTTCCAGGAGGTCGGGGAGCAGCGCCGCGATCCTGTCGTTGAGGGGCGAGGCACCCCGGGCACCGCCGGTGACATAGGTCAGGGGCATCTCGGGGGAAAACCCGGAAGCCGTTCTCGCGCGGGCCGCGTCGCCGCCCTGGAGGGACGGCCGGACAGGATTACCAGTGACCACCAATCGGGCTCGCCCGTCGGCGGCGAGGCGCGCGGTCTCGTCATAGGACACCGCCAGCACATCGGCGAACCGCATCGTGATCCTGGTCGCGAGGCCGAGGATCGCGGTCTGCTCGTGGGTAAGCACCGGGATCGAGCGCGCGGCGGCCAGCACCGTCGGCACGCTGACGAACCCGCCGGTCCCGAGTACCACGTCCGGCCGGTGCCGCCGGAGGAGGCGCCACGCCTGGACGACTCCGACGGGAATCCGAGCCAGGTCGCCCGGCGTCTTGCGGTCCAGGTAGCGGCGAAGTTTGCCGGTCTGGATCGCCGCGAAGGGGATGCCGGCATGGCGGGCGGCTTCTCCCTCGACACCCGAGACGCTGCCCACCCACAGGGGGTCGATGTCGATGCCGCGCGCGGCGAGGGTCTCAAGCACGGCCATGGCGGGCAGGACGTGCCCTCCGGTCCCCCCGCCGGCGATCACCAGTCGCAATGGTCGGCCAGTCACCATGTTCCGCTCGCCCCCCGTTCAGGGCCGAGTATACGGGGTCAC
>CADCWH010000245.1 GCA_902806395.1 uncultured Thermomicrobiales bacterium
CAGACAACGCAACCACCGTTGCCACCGACCGGCGAGACAGCGAAAATTATCGACAGCGGCCCGTTGCAGTCGATGGCGACGACAGGCGACACGTTCCTCTCGCCGGAAACAGTTGAGCGCTTGAAGATTCCGAATCCGGCGACCAATCCGTTGGTGCCGCACGCCAACTGGTCGATCGCCAATGAGTGGTGGGACGATTGAGGCAGCCCCGTCGCCGCGACGAACGACGCCATAGACGCCAAGACCCCCGGTCAACCTATTGACCGGGGGTCTTGGCGTCTGTCGTCTGGTGAGCGCGGGACTTGGGCCAGCTACCTACTCCCGGAATCCCCGGTCGTCGTCGCGGGCCGGTCGCGGGGCGCGGTCGTCCTGGCGGAAAGGACGCGTGGACCGGTCATCCTCACGGAACGGCCGGTCCTCCCGCCCGAACGACCGGTTAGCCGGACCATCGGCCGGCCGGCGTGGCGGCGGACCGCCCCGGTCGTCACGGGCCCGGAACGGTGGACGGTCATCACGGTCGCGGCAGGGGGGGCGGTCGTCACGACCCCGGAACGGCGGCCGGTCGGCACGGTCGAAGCGGGCATCGCCGACAGGGGGGCGCTCGGCCCAGGGACGGTCGGCGCGAGCCGGACCGGCATCGGGGCCGGATCGCGGGCCTCGATCATCGTTGAACCGGACGCTCCCCGAGCCACGACCCCGGTCGTTCCGATCACGCGGCGGGCGGTCGTCGTCGCGGCGCGGGCCGCCGCCGAAGCGGTTGCCCCCACCCGACGATCGGTCACCACGTCCGCCGAATCGGTCGTTCGACCGTCCACCGCCCCCACCCGGTCCGCCCCGGTCCTCTCGGGCCGGTCGGCCGCTGCCCTGGGGCGCGACTTCTGCCGCCACCGGTCGTCCCTTTATGGCTGTGCGGTTGAGGGCCGTCACGACCTGGGCAGACACGTCGGCCGGCACGTCAACATAGGTGTAGCTGTCCAGGATGTCGATCGCCCCGATGCTGCGGCCGGGGATGCCGGCCTCGTTGGCGATCGCGCCGACCATGTCCTGTGGCCGGACGCCCTGGTTGCGCCCGATGTTGACGAACAAGCGGACCATCCCGGTCTCCCGGCGGCCGCGGTCGGCCGTCGAGAATGTTGCCAGGTCATCTTCCTTCAGGTTCTCCGGGGTCGCGCGTCCCGTCTCGTCGGCGTAGAGCTTCAGGATCGCCGCCGCGATCTCGACCGCGTCACGATCGTCAGTCAGGCTGTCGACCACCTCAACGTAGGGAGCGAACTGGTCAGCGTTCTTCAGCACTTCCTCAATCTGCTGCTTCATCGCCTCGCGGCGTCGCTCGGCGACGTCCGAAAGCGTGGGCAGCCGGCGCGGCTCGATCGGGGCCTTGACGATCCGCTCGATCTGGCGCAGCCACCGCGTCTCACGCGGGGTGATCAGGGTGATCGCTTCACCGGTCCGCCCGGCCCGGCCCGTCCGGCCGATCCGGTGAACGTAGGCCTCGGCGCTCTCTGGGATGTCGTAGTTGATGACGTGGCTGACTTCCGGAATGTCGAGACCTCGGGCCGCCACGTCGGTGGCGATCAAGATGTCGGCCTGGTTACCCCGGAACCTGCGCATCACTCGGTCGCGCTGCGCTTGCGACAGGTCGCCGTGCAGTGTCTCGACCGCGTAGCCACGCGCCAGCAGAGACTCGCCCAGCTCGTCGACCTGATGCTTGGTCCGGCAGAAGATCATCGCCGAGCCGGGCTCCTCAGCATCGAGGATCCGGGTCAGGGCATCCGTCTTCCGGGATCGCGGCACCTCGAAATAACTCTGACGCGTCTCCGGCACCGTCATCTGCTTGCCGGCGACGCTGATCCGGCGTGGTTCCCGCATGTGGGTCCGGGCCAGATCGACGATCCGGGGCGGCATGGTCGCCGAGAACAGGGCGGTCTGGCGCGAGGCGGGGACCTGCTGGAGGATCCACTCGATGTCCTCGATGAAGCCCATGTCCAGCATCTCGTCGGCCTCGTCTAGGACGAAGAAGGCCAACGCGTCGAGGTCCAGCGTACCGCGCCGCATGTGGTCCATCACCCGTCCCGGAGTGCCGACCACGATCTGGACGCCGCGCTGGAGGCCGCGGAACTGCCGCTCGTAGGCCTGTCCACCGTAGATCGGCAGCGTCTCGACCTCCTTGTGACGGCCGTACTTATGCAGCGCCTCGGAGACCTGGATGGCCAGTTCCCGGGTCGGGCACAGGATCAGGGCCTGGACCTTCCGCAGCCGCGGGTCGATGGACTCGATGATCGGGAAGCCGAAGGCCGCCGTCTTGCCGGAACCCGTCTGGGCCTGGGCGATGATGTCGTCGCCCGTGATCAGGGCCGGGATGGTCGCGATCTGGATCGGGGTCGGCTCCTCGTAGCCGACCTCCTTGATCGAGCGCAGCAGCGCACCCGACAGGCCGAGGTCCTCGAAGGTCGGGGAGTCCGGCTCGTCGATCACCGGCTCAACCACCCGCTCCGGGGTCCGCCCGGTCCCACGGTCGGCGTCACGGTCACGGGCGACGAAACGCTCACGGGCGACGTCGCGCTCTCCGTCACGTCGGACATCGTCACGCGGCCGGTCATCGCGAGCGCGGTCATCATCCCGGTATCGCTCCCGGTCACCGCGGGAGGTCCGGCCGGCGACGAGGGGCTCCCGAGACCGATCGTCGCTTCGGGGATCGCGGTCACCGTCGCGAACCGGGATGTCCTCGGGCATGGGCGGCGGAGAGTCGAGGGCTCGCTCGATCTCACGCTCTTCGCGCCGAGACGTTCCGGACGAGGTAGCAGTCGACTGGCCGACGATGCGAGACCACGGGTCCGGGCTGGCCGCTGCGGCGACGGGGGCCGGGGCAGCGGTCTGCTCCCGATCACCCGCCATTTCCGCAAGATCACCAGAATCATCCAATTCAAATCGACGCACGATTTCGGCGGCCGAGTCGACGACCGGACCAGTGTCGTCTCCCGAGTCCTGCCCACCGGCCGCGGCGAGCGTCGCATTGCCTACGAGGTCCTCGACGCCCATCAGGCTGGTCGTCTCGTCTTGGCCGATTGGGGCTGGGCGATCGTGGGACGTGAGAAAGTCATCGATGGAACCGACGTCGTCACGTCGCGCGTCGTCGGTGTCTTGAGGGGAGGAAACCGTCGCTTGCCCCTCGAAGCGATTCTCCGGCTGGTTAGAGCTCGAATCTGGGTCGTCGTTGATCATGTCGAAGGCGCCCGACCGACCGGAGAAAGCGTCAGCTTCTCCGTTCCCGTCAACCACGTTCGCCGAGGCATCCTGGTCCGGAGCGGGATCGAAGGACGTGCGCCCGTCGGCGTGGTCGCGAGCGTCGGTGTCGTTGACGTCGGTCGTCTCGTCGGTATCGGGCGAGCGGGTATCGTCCTGCTGTTCGGTCCAGGCCATCGGGCACACCTCATCGGCTGGGGCGCGTGCTGGACATCTCCCACGGCGACTCGAAGTCGGCTCGTCCAGAACACACCACACGGACGACCGACATGTGCGGCCGTCAAAACGCGGAGACTGCTTTCACGTAGCACGGGGAGGGATGGTGCAACATCCGAGGATTTCCACGGGCGCCGTCTTGCGCGTAGGTGGCCAACTATACCATAACGCTCAGCCCACGACGGCTCGATTCCGGCCCCGTGGATGCTACGATGACCCACGCGAGCACCCACGGCGGGGGTGACGTACGATTCGGTATCCGGCTTAGATCACGGTCTCACGGGAGGACGACGTGTCCCAGCGGAAGGCGCAAGCGCCCACCGACGATCGACGGCAGACCCCACTCTCGACCGTCGACGCGGCCGATGGGGGACCGGCGGTCGGTCCGGAGGACAACCGGGCAGGTGAGGTGCATCCGGCGACATTATCGCCTACCCCGGAGTTCGCCCCTCCCATCCCAACACCAGCTCCGCCACCCGTCGCGCCCGTGACCAGTGCCGGACCATCGTTCACCGGTGGCGACGCCGAGGCGGCCGAAGAGGGTCTCGACTACCGGCGCCGGTACCGTGGCTTGATCGGGGTCCGCAGCAAAGTCCCGGTGCGGGACCGGGCGATCCTCTCGCTGGTCTATACCCCCGGTGTCGCCGAGGCGTGCCTGGCGATCCGGGACGATGCCCTGGTCTCCTACGACCTCACCTGCCGCGGTAACACGGTCGCCATCCTGACCGACGGCTCTGACATCTTCGGCAGCCAGGTCGGACCGCCGGAGGCCGCGATCCCGATCGAGGAGGGCAAGAGTGTCCTCTTCAAGACCTTCGCCGGCATCGATGCCTTCCCGATCTGCCTGTCTACCCGCGATCCGCAGGCGATCGTCGAGACCGGCGCCGCGATCATGCCCACCTTCGGCGCCATCTGCCTGGACGACATCTCCGCCCCCCACGCCTTCACCGTTGCCGACCACCTGGAAAAGGCGGGCGATATCCCCGTCTTTTCCAACCAGCACCACGGCACGGCCGTCTTGGTCCTCGGAGCCCTGCTTAACGCCGTCAAGATCGTCAAGAAGGATCTCGCCGACGTCTCGGTCGTGATCAGCGGGGCGGGCGTCGCGGGCATCGGCGTCGCCCGGCTGCTGACCCGTTCGGGAATCCGTAACGTGGTGGTCTGCGACCGTGCCGGGGCGATCTACCGCTACCGCCCGGAGCGGATGAACTGGGCCAAGGCCTACGTCGCCAAAGAGACCAATCCCCACGACCGCCGCGGCGGCCTGGCCGAGATGTTGAAGGGGGCTGATGTCTTCGTCGGCCTGTCGACCGGTGGCATCGTGACCGAAGAGATGGTCCGAAGCATGGCCCGAGACCCGATCGTCTTCGCCCTGGCCGTCCCCGAGGCGGAGATCGACCCCGACGCCGCCCGGTCCGGTGGAGCCCGGGTGGTGGCCACGGGCCGCTCCGACTTCGCCAACACGATGGACATCTCGCTTGTCTTCCCGGGATTCTTCCGGGGTCTGCTCGACAGCCGAGCCCGCAACATCCGTCTCCGCACCCTGCGCTACGCCGCGGATGCCCTGGCGGCGATGGTCCGCCCGGACGAGCTCCACCCGGACCAGATCGTCCCCCGCATCTTCGACTTCCGGGTCGCCCCATCGATTGCGGCAGCCGTGGTCCGGGGCACGCTGGAGGCTGGAGAGGCCGGGCGTCAGGTCGACCCGGCCGAGGTCTACGAGAAGACTCGCCGGTTCGTCTACGAGGGGCGCCTGCTCCCCTCGAAGCCCAGCACCCGGGCCGAGCAGCGGACCTTCCGGGAAGAGGCAATCGAGCTGCGGGAGCGACACGGCGGGGTGCTGGAGATCCAGAGCAAGATCCCGATCCGGGACCACCACATCCTGAACCTGCTCTATGTGCCCCCGGCGGCCCTGGTCCCCGCCCGGATCATCCGGGACGAGCCGGAGCGCGTCACGGAGCTCACGAGCAAGGGCAACTTGGTCGCGATCGTCACCGACGGTTCGGCGGTCCTCGGCCTCGGTGACATCGGGGCCCAGGCCGCCCTGCCGGTGATGGAGGGCAAAGCGGTCCTGTTCCAGTCTCTGGCCGGGGTGGAAGCGTTCCCGATCTGTCTGGCCGCCAGGGACCCGGACGAGATCGTCCGGATCGTCGAGGCCATCTCGCCGAGCTTCGGTGGCATCAACCTGGAGGACATCAGCGCCCCGCGCTGTTTCGAGATCGAAGCCAAGCTGCGTGAGCGGCTGGACATGCCTGTCTTCCACGACGACCAGCACGGCACGGCGATCGTCGTCGCCGCGGCCCTGCTGAACGGCCTCCGCCTGCGCGGGGGCACCATGGCCGAGACGCGGGTGGCGATCAACGGAGCCGGCGCGGCCGGTATCGCCGTTGCCAAACTGCTCTTGGCCCTGGGCATCGGCGACGTGATCCTATGCGACCGGGCCGGCTCCATCCATGCCGGCCGCGTCGACCACATGGACGACTCCAAGCGTGAGATCGCCGGGATGACCAACCGCGAGCGGCGCACCGGGCGACTATCCGAGGTGCTCGGCGGGCTCGACGCCTTCATCGGCCTGTCGGCGGCCGGAGCGCTCACGCCGGACGACGTCCGCGCCATGGCCCCGGAGCCGTTGGTCTTCGCCCTGGCCAACCCGATCCCCGAGATCACCCCGGACCTCGCCAAAGAGGCCGGTGCGCTGGCCGTGGCGACCGGGCGCAGCGATTTCCCGAACCAGGTCAACAACTCGCTCGCCTTCCCGGGCGTGCTGCGCGGGGCGCTCGACGTCAAGGCCCGCACGGTCAACGACGAGATGAAGATCGCTGCCGCCGCCGCGATCGCGGAACTGGTCACCGACGACGAGTTGACGGCCGAATTCCTGATCCCCGACAGCCTCGACCTCCGGGTCCCACCCCGCGTCGCCGGGGCTGTCGCCCGCGCCGCGATCGAGACCGGCGTCGCCCGCCTCGCGATGGACCCGCTGGAGGTCGAGGCCCGCTGCCGGGACCTCATCTACGAGGGCACCATCGCCCTCTGACAGCGATACCGCCCCCGAGCGGCAATGCTGGGTCCGTGGGTGGGAGGACGTGACGTGAGTCGTCGCGCGATCTGGTCACCACGTCCGGGCGGACTTGATAGGCCGCGAGCCATTGAGGTCACGGCCAGGGCAACGGACGGTTGATCGTCCCGCGGTTCACGCACACTTTCGGCACCTGCCGACGCGTGCCCAGGGGCCGCGGCGTGCATCCGTCCAGGGCAGCGGCGGCGTAGATACCGCTGACACCCCCGCATCATGTGCCCCCCCGCCGACCGCCGCGCGGTGGCCCGGCCACCTGGAGACTGCCGTGCCCCCGGAATTACTCGCGCATCACCGCTCCTTCCGCCCGACGGGTCGAACCCTCACGGTCGCGCTGGTCGTCCTGACCATCATGTCCTCGGTCGGCACCCTGGCGGTGCGGGCCGCGCCGCCCGTGAGAGACCCATGGTCCGTGTTCGATTCCTCCTTCGAGACGGTCGCCCCGAGGACAGGATTCCTGGCAGCCGAGATCGTCGACGGTGCCTGCGAGTCGGTCCACGCCCTCCGCGCCGAAGCACCGATCGCCATCGCCTCGGTGTTCAAGCTATGGGTGCTGGCCGAACTAGTCGCCCAGGTGGAGTCCGGAGATGCCGAGTGGGACGAACCCCTGGCCATCCGCCAGGAGTGGAAAAGCCTTCCCTCCGGATCGATGATCGCCTACGCGGACGGTGCCGAGTTCCCCCTCTCCCTCTACGCCGAGCAGATGATTCGGGAGAGCGACAACACCGCCACCGACCACTTGATCCACCACCTCGGCCGGGAGCGGATCGAGGCCGATCTTGTCCGCTTCGGTCACGCCTCCCCCGAGCTGAACCTGCCGCTCCTCACCACCCGAGAATTTTTCACCTTCAAGATCGGCATGACCGAGCGTCAGGTGGCCGAGTACCTCGCGGCAACCGAGTCCGACCGCCGGACGATGCTCGGCGAGGTGGTCGATCCCTACCCGCTGCTGGACGTCGGTTGGGGCACCTGGAACAGCCCGGAACTCATCGACACCGTGGAGTGGTTCGCCTCGCCGGGGGACATCTGCCGGGTCTTGGCCTACCTCTACGGCAGGTCGTCCGAGCCGGGGATGGGGCCGCTCTGGGGCATCATGATGCAGAACCGCGGTGGTGCGATCGACGCCGGACGGTGGCCGGAGGCGGGGTTCAAGGGCGGCTTCGAAGCGGGGGTCTACAACCTCACTTGGCTACTCCGTCGCGGCGACGACCGCATCTTCGTCTTGACCGCCGGATTCAACGACCCCGCACGGTTCGTGGACCAGGGCTGGTGCGGCGTGCTGGCACTCCAGGCGATCGACCTCCTGGCCCGACAAGAATGAAGTCGACATCCCTCGCCCGGCGGCCCGACAAGTGATCGAGGTAGTCGTCGGCGACATCACCCGATTCCGGGCCGACGCCATCGTCAACGCCGCCAATACCTCGCTGCTCGGCGGCGGTGGGGTCGACGGGGCGATCCACCGCGTCGCCGGGCCAGGCCTGCTGGCCGAGTGCCGCACCCTGGGCGGTTGCGTCCCCGGCGAGGCGAAGGTCACCGGTGCCTACCGCTTGCCGGCCAAGATGGTGATCCACACGGTCGGCCCAGTCTGGCGGGGTGGGTCCTCCGGTGAGGACGCGACACTGGAGGCCTGCTACCGATCGTCCATGAGATTGGCAGCCGATCAGGGCGCCAGGACGATCGCGTTCCCATCGATCGCCACGGGAGCCTATGGCTTCCCACTCCGTCGAGCGGCGATCATCGCCGTCACCACGGTCGAGGCAATCATGCGCACTGACGAGCGGGTCGCCCGGGTCAGCTTCATCTGCCGGACTCGGGACACGGCCCAGGCATATGAGGACGTTGTGGCCGACCTATTGGAGTGACGCCGGTACCTCGGTCAGCAGAGGTGCGTCACGTCCCACCGGGCATGGCCGAGGTGCGGAGGGCGGCGCGAACGGCGACCGTCCGCGCGACGAAGTCCCCTGTCGTCAAGAGGTCGAGCGACCGTGGCCGGGGCAGGTCGATGGGCAGGTCAGCAGCGATCGTGCCAGGGTGCGGGGTCATCACCAGGACCCGGTCGGCCAGCGACACCGCCTCCTCGACATCGTGGGTCACCAAGAGGACCGTCGGCCGTCGCGCCGACCAAATCCGCTGTAGCTCGATCGCCATCGCTTCCCGGCCGAGCGCGTCGATCGCCCCGAACGGCTCGTCCATCAGGAGCAGCGCCGGTTCGGTAGCGAGGGCCCGGGCGAGACTCACCCGGCCCCGCATGCCACCGGAGAGCTCGGCGGGATAGTGCCCGCCGAACCCACCGAGCCCGACAAGGTCGAGCAGATTGGCGGCCTCCCGCCCGGCGACAGCGTCTCGCCGGCCTCGGACATCGGCCGGCAGCAAGACGTTCTCCAGCGCGGTCCGCCACGGCAGCAGGGCGGGCCGTTGGAAAACCAGTGCCGTCCCGTCACTGGGGCCGACCACGGGCCGGCCCGCCACCGTGACCGAACCCGTCGTCGGTGCCTGGAGGCCAGCGACGATCCGCAGCAGGGTGCTCTTGCCGCACCCGCTCGGGCCGACGATGGCGACGATTTCTCCCGCGGCGACGGAGAACGAGACGTCCCGCAGGGCTTCCGTCTCCGGCCCGCCGCGCGACCGGAACGTCTGGCCCACGCCGTCGAGATGGACGGGAGAGGCGGACCAGGTCACAGGCGCGCCCGGTCGGAGTCCCAAGCAACCCCCCGGGCGCGCCGCGTGGGACGCCCCTGGTGCGGCGCTATACTGCCACCCTGGCGTGAGGGGCGACGAGTCCGAGGGGAGACGGTCGGGTGGTCGGGATACAACGGGCGCGTACCTCGCTCGCCACGCCGGTCGGGCGCGGGTTCTTCCTGGTCGGGGTGGCGACCCTCTGCTTCGGGTTCGCCCTCAGCGCCAACCAGAATATCGTCTCCAACTTCTTCGAGGACGACCTCGGTCTCTCCGGTCCCCAGTTCGGCTACATCACCGCCATCCGCGAGATCCCGGGCTTCCTGCTGATCTTCGTGACCGCCCTCTTTTACCGCCTCTCGCTGCCGCACCTCACGGCCGGAGCCTTCTTGCTGCTGGCGATTGGCTACGGCCTGTTCGGGACGGCAACCTCGTTCTGGACGGTGGCCCCGTGGGTGATCATCAGTTCGATGGGCTACCACACGTTCCTCCAGACGCAGTATGCCCTGGCGATGAGCCTGACCACCGAGAACAAGACCGGCGGCATCCTGGGTCGCCTGGGCTCGATCAACCAAGCGGGTGCCCTGCTGGCCATGGGGGTCGTATTCGTCGGGTTCCGCTATGACCTGCTGACCTTCCGTTCGACCTTCGTCCTCTGTGGTCTGCTAGCCGTGGTCGCCGCCGTCGCCATCGTCCGGTTTCCCCACATGAGGGATGGCGAGGTCCAGACGCGGACGACCCGGCGGGAGCCGATCGTATTCCGACGGGACTATCGCTACTACTACGGGCTCAGCCTGCTCGACGGAGGCCGCCAACAGATCTTCTTCTCGTTCGGGCTGTGGGTCCTCGTCGATCACTATGGCCTCGGCGTCCCGGCCATCTCGGCCATCCTCCTGGTCGTGACGACCCTCAGCATGCTGACCGGACCCCGAATCGGCCGCCTGATCGACCAGTACGGTGAGAACCGCATCCTGGCGACGGTCAACGTCGGCTACGTCGTCGCCCTGCTGGGGTATGGCCTGGTCGACAACGTGGTGGTGGCCGTGGCCTGCTACGTCATCTACTCGTTCATCTTCCCGCTGTCCGGAATGGGCGCCGCGACCTACCTGCGAAAGATTTCGGCGGCGGATGACCTAGCCCCATCCCTGGCGATGGGCCTGACGATGCAGCATGCCGCGGCGGTGGTCGTTCCGATCGCGACCGGGTTCGTCCTGAACTACGTCGGCTACCAGATCCCGTTCATCGTCGCGATCGGGTTCGCTCTTCTGGCGCTGCCGGTCACCCAACGCCTCTCGCCTCCGGACCAGAAGTCGGAGCGGCGGCGACGCGAGGACGCGGCCCGCGCCGTCGGGATCGCACCAGACGCCCAACTCCGTCCGGTGGCCGAGCGGGGCCCACGCGGCGCCATCACCCCGGCACAGGGCACGGCGGCGGCGGCCACCGAGGAGTAGCGGACCGGACCCCGGTCGGTCCCATGCGTCTGGGGACGCCATGGGGCCAGGAGCGGGACATACGTGGCCAGGCGCACCCTCGCATCCCGGACTCGTGTCCCGCGACGCGGCGCCGTCTGAATTGGCCCGGAGTCAGGAGAGGGCGGGCGGCGAAGGCAGTGGGTCGAGCCCCGGGGTTGCCTCGTCACCCTCGTCCTCCGTTGCCGCGGTGGTCGCGGTCGGCACGGCGGCCGGGCGCGTCGGGGCCGTCGTGGGGTCGTCCGCTCCCCCCTCGTCCTCCTCATCATCCCCACAGGCCGACAGCAGCCCTGCGCTCAGCGCCGCCATCCCGAGCAGCGAGAATCGGCGACGATCGAGACGCACTCCGAACGTATCCGTCACCTCGGCCACGAGACACTCCCCCTTACCGGCCGGACTGGTTCCTCGGCCGTTGTGCTGATCACGAGGTCGCCGACCCGTCCTTAGCAGCTCCTCCCGCACGAAAGCGGAGCCCCTACAGTACCGCAACAGACCCGAGAGCCCCGCCATGACCTAGGGGTCACGATCTTGCTCGGTGGTGCTGATGGTCTCGTCGGGGATCAGGACTCGACGGTGTGGACGCTGGACGGCGAGGGTACCGGGGATGGTCCGATGATGACTGAGCAAAGGCAAGCGGTCGATCCAGCGGTAGCGGTCGCCCCGCCGGTCGGATATCTCCGGGATGAATTGGCGACGGCGATCACCGCCGCGCGGCGGGGCGCCGTGGCGATCCTCGCCGTGGTTGACGCGGCTCGGTACACGAAGGGGGATGGCTCGCCGGTCACCGACGCCGATCTCGCCTCCGACCGCGCGATCCGGGAGACGCTCGGCGCGGCGTTCCCTGATGACGTGCTGCTGACCGAGGAGGGCGCCGACGATCCCGCCCGCCTGGGCGCTCGGCGGTGCTGGATCGTTGACCCGCTCGATGGGACGAAGCAGTTCATCGCCGGGACCGGTGACTTCGATGTCCTCGTCGCTCTCGTGGAGGACGGTTCGCCGGTCGTCGCCGCCTCCTGCCATCCACCCTCCGGACTGACCACCTGTGCCGTGGCGGGTGAGGGCGCCTGGATCAGCGACGGGTCCGGTGATGGGTGGCGACCACTCCGGTTCGACCCCGTCGTGCCTCGGCCGGTGCGGGTCGCCGCCTCGATCTGGTACGGCGCCCCGGCGGTGCTGCCCGTCCTGGCCGACCGGCTTTCCGGCCTGGCGGTGAACCCCATCCCGACCATGCAGACCGGTCTCAACCCTCGCTATTGGGCCGGACCGAGCCGGAGCCAGGACGCATTCGTCGGCTGGGAACCGGCCAGTTGGCACGACGGTCGGGGACGGGCCGGCGTCTGGATGGCGGGCGGCGAATGGGACATCGTCGTCGCCGACCTGATCGTGCGGGAGGCGGGTGGGGGCTTCTCGACTCTGGACGGCTCGCCCCACCGCTACAACAAGCGAGTCGCCCGCAACGAGGGTGGCCTGGTGATCGCCGCCACTCTCGAGCTGCACCGGGCCATCGTCTCCGCCCTCGCGGCTCCCGCCGGCATGCGGGCCGGGGCCAATCCGGGGTACTCGCGGTGAGCGTCGATCGCTGGGCCGCGGTCGACGCCCTCCTCGAACGCTCCCTCCTGCCGTCCGACCCGACCCTCGACGGCGTCCTCGCCCGGAGCGCCGGTGCCGGCCTTCCGGACCACGCCGTCTCGCCCCTCCAGGGCAAACTGTTGACGTTGCTGGCACGGCTGGCGGGGGCGACCAGGATCCTGGAGATCGGGACTCTCGGCGGGTACAGCACCGTCTGGCTCGCCCGAGCCCTGCTACCCGGAGGTCGCATGATCAGCCTGGAGGCCGATCCAAACCGGGCCGCGGTCGCCCGCGATGCGATCGCCGGAGCCGGGTTCGGGGACCGGGTCGAAGTCCGAACTGGACCGGCCCTGGAGTCCCTGCCGAGCCTGGTGACAGAAGGCGTCAGTCCGTTCGATCTGATCTTCATCGACGCCGACAAGCCGAACAATCCGGAGTACCTGCGGTGGGCCATCGTCCTGAGCCGGGTGGGGACGGTGATCATCGCCGACAACGTCGTCCGGGGCGGGGCAATCATCGACGACGCCGTGAAGGACCCCTCGACGATGGGCGCACGCGCGTTCCTCGCCGACCTCGGCGCCCACCCAGCGACCGATGCCACCGTTGTCCAGACCGTCGGGTCCAAGGGCCACGACGGCTTCGCCCTGGCAATCGTCGGGGACATCGCTGGAACCGTCCCGTAAGGGGACGACCGGATTGGCCCAGTCAGAGGTAGCACTGAGTCGGGCATCGCCGGTGCGATTCCGATCGCGCCCTGATCTACTCCTGTCCGGGCAATCGACTGGCCGCGGCCCGGTCCGCGATCACGAGCAGCCGGTCCCCGGCCAGTCGCAACCATGAGGCGGGTAGGGCATCGGTCGCCGGGCCGTGCAGGGCCTCGAAGAGGATGTCGGCCTTGGCGGCCCCGGTGACGATCAGCACGATCCGCCCTGCCTCCAGCAGCGTGCCGAGCCCCATCGTCATCGCCCGGGGCGGGACCGGGTCCTCGCCGGGCCAATAGCCCGCCGCCTGGGCGATCGATCCTGGAGTGAGGTCGATCACCCGGGTACGGCTGTCGGGCCCCCCGGTGTCCGGTTCGTTGTAGGCCACGTGCCCGTTCGGTCCCAAGCCGACCACCGCCAGGGTCAGCCCGCCCAACGCCGCCAGGTCGGCCTCGTAGGCGGCCGCGGCCCCCTCCGGGTCTGGGTCGGTGGCGGGGATGATGTGACGGCGGTCGGGCGCGATCCCGGCTGGTTCAATGAAGGCGTCCAGCAACCAGCCGGTCAGACTGTTCGGCCGCTCCGGGGGCATCCCCAGGTATTCGTCCAGGCAGAAGAGATGGACCCTCGACAGGTCGATCTCGCCCCGTTCGCGGCGGGCAACCAGATCCCCGAACATCGGCAGCGGGGTGGAGCCGGTCGGCACGGCCAGGACTGCCTCGGGGTGCGCCGTCACGGTCGCCGTGACGATGTCGGCCGCCCGGCGCCCCACCGCGTCGGCGTCCTCGAGTACCTCGACCGCGATCGTCACGGCACCGGCGCCCTCGTCCATACCCTCGCCCATCATGCTCCCCACAGTGATCTGACATTGCCTGTCACCCCAGCGACCGTGCCGCCGCGTACCCCACATCCCCGACCCACGCCGCCGCGCGGCGGCACCGTTGGGACAGTCCGACGGTGCGCGACGTGCGATCGGGATCGCCGGGATGGCGGGCGCCGCGGGGACGCCGGGCGGCACGGTAGGCTACGGTCTTGCCGCTCGCCGGTCAACTGGCGACTCCCAATGTTCGGAGTGGGCCGCATCCGACGACTGCCGGCCGACGATCGAAAGCGGGGATGGATGGCGACGAGCGACGCGGGATTCGAGGCGGTGTTGGCGGGTGTCGACGAATGGGTCTCGCCACGGGGCGTGCCCGGGGTGGGTGCGGCAGTCTGGCACGGGGGGCGGATCGTCGCCGAACACCATTCCGGCCAGGCCCGCGACGGCGTCCCGGTCGGGCCGGACACCCTCTTTGCCCTGGCGTCGGTCACCAAACCCATCGCGGCGGCGACCCTCCTCTCCCTGGTGGACGATGGCACGGTCGACCTCGATGGCCTCGTCGCCGATCACCTGCCGGAATTCCGCCGGCCGGCCGACCCCGCCGACTGGGCGCCGCCCGGCGACCCCGACGGCGACCGGGAATCCGTCACGGTCCGTCACCTGCTGGCCCACCTCTCGGGATTACCGGAGGATATCGCCGGCCGTGACGAGCGACTCACGGCAACGCCGGGTCTGGATGCCCTCACGGACGCCTTGCTCACCCTGCCTCTGGTCTCCTCCCCCGGCGAGACGCTGCGCTATTCCAATGCCGGCTACGCCGCGCTGGCTCGCATCGCCGAGACAGCGGCGGGCGACGAGTTCTGGGACCTGACGCGCACCCGGGTCCTGGACCCGCTCGGTCTGGCGGACATCGTCGCTCGTCCGGTCGGGGCACACAGGGACCGTCTCGCCCACGTCGCCGGAGCCGCAAACCCCGGCACTGACCACGAGAGCTACAACAGCCCCTACTGGCAGGGGTTGGCCATCCCGTGGGGTGGACTGGTCGGTACCCCGGCTGACGCGGTCCGGTTCGCAGCCTCGTTCCTGCCCGGCCAGGCGGCCTTCCCGGAGCACCCGTTGAGCCCCGGAGCGATCGCGGCGATGACCACCGACCAGGCGGGTGGCGTGCCCGGCGGCGTCGAGAGTGGCAAGGTGTGGTGGGACACGGCCGCGTGGGGGCTCGGCTGGGAGGTGAAGGGGACCAAGGTGAACCACTGGACCGGCACGGCGACCTCGCCCGCGACCTTCTGCCACTTCGGTCAGGCGGGGACGCTCGTCTGGGCCGACCCGACTCGAGACCTGGTCCTGGCCGTCTTCGCCAATCGCACCGTGACCCGGATGTGGGGGTTCATCCTCCCCCGCTGGTCCCGCCTGAGCGACGCCCTGGTCGCGGTGGTGGACAGGTGAGCGGCATCGGCACGGCTACCGGGGCCGTACCGCGACCCGACGATGCCGCGCGAGTCGCCGCTGTCCCGCCGGACGCCGACTGCCTGGGTTTCGCCGTCAAAGTACTGGGCTGGGACGGCCTGAAGGCCAATGACGCCCGTCGGTGGCAGAGCGGCCCCCACCTGCGGGTCAGTCTCGGCTACCTCGACGCGATCCTTGACTATCTGGCCGAGACCGGCATCCGGATGTACCGCATGTCGTCCGACATTGCCCCCTACGCCACGCACCCCGACCTGCCACAGTTTCACGCCCAGCTCGACGAGTGTGCCGACGAGTTGGCGGCCTTCGGGGCGCGGGCCCGTGCCCTTGACATCCGGCTCTCGCTCCACCCATCGCAGTACATCGTCCTCAACTCGCCGGTCGAGCGCGTCGCCGCCGCCTCACTGCGTGACTTCGATGTCCAGGCCACTCTGCTCGACCGGATGGGAATGGGTCCCGAGTGCCGTGTGGTCACCCACGTCGGCGGCGTCTACGGAGACCGGGCAGCGGCGGCCGACCGGTTCGTCACCCGCTACGAGACGCTCCCCGAGGCAACCCGGGCCCGGCTCGTGCTGGAGAACGACGAGACCTCCTGGCCGGTTGCCGACGTGCTGGAGATCCACGCCCGCTGCGGCATCCCGGTCGTCTTCGACATCCTCCACCACCGGGTCAACGACCCGGACGGAATCGACCCGGCCGAGGCCTGCCTGCGCTGCCTCGCCACCTGGTCCACCGGGCAACGGCCGAAGATCCACTACTCCAGCCAGCGCCTCGCGGACCGGACGGTCATCCGCCGGGTCGCGGCGACCGGGGAGAAGTCGGAAAGGCTCGCCCCGCCCAAAGCGGGCCAGCACGACGACTGGATCGACCCCGTCGACTTCGTCGCGTTCCGGACCGCCACCGGTGATGCGCGGTATGACGTCATGCTCGAGGCGAAGCAGAAGGACCTGGCGGTCCTCCGCCTACGCGAGGCGATCATGTCCTCCGACATCCCCCGGCCTATTTGGTAACCTAGCGACCACGTGGGACTCGGCGAACACAGATCGTGGGAATGGTCGCGCGGCGACGCCGGGGCGTGTCCGCTCGGCGCCGTCTCGTCACCTCTCCGTGGCCGTCTGCCCACCTTTGGTGAACGCGAACCTCGCCGTGGCCGGCACGATGGGCTCTCGGCACGCTCCGGAGGATGTCGATGCGTCGGTCACGATCCCCCCACCCCCTGGCCGGACCAGGACGCCGGTCCTCTCCTCGGTTCCCGGGGTTGCGCCGCCGGTGGCCAGCCGTGGCGATCCTCACGTTCTCGGCCCTGTTCCTCGCCCTGGCGGCGGTGATCCCGGCCCGGGGTGCCGAGTTCGTCTCCGGTAACGATCCCCGCCTGCCGGCCAATCGCACCCTGGACGACGACCTCTACATGACGGGGGCCAACGCCGTCATCGCCGGCACCGTGACCGGCGACGCGATCGTCCTCAGCGAGGACTTGATCATGGACGGCACCATCGAGCGGAGCCTGATGGCCGCCGGGCAGGACATCACCATAACGGGGCAGGTCGGGCACGCCGCCCGGCTCGCGGCCGAGGAGATCCGGATCAGCGGTCGGGTCGAGGGCGACGTGCTGGCTGCGGCGTCCGAGGTGATCATCGAGGACGGGGCCAGCGTCACCGGCGACCTCATCGTCACCGCCGGCACGCTGACGGTACGGGGTTCGGTGGGCGGCGACCTGCGCGGGAACGCCGGTGAGGCGCTGCTGGACGGGGAGATCGGTGGCGACACGGACCTCAACACCGGCGACCTGACGCTCGGCGCCGGGGCCAGGCTTGCCCGCGATCTGCAGTACACGAGTTCGGACGAGGCCGATGTCGATCCGCGGGCCATCGTGAGTGGCACCACCGAACGGGACCAACCCGTGGTCGGGGGAGCCCCGGTCACATCCCTGTCGGTATCGTTTCAGGGGTGGCAATGGGTCCGATTGGTCGTGGCCCTCTTCAGCGGGCTGGTCCTGGTCCTCGTGTTGCCGAGAGCCGTCCGGGGCGCCGCCGAGAGCGTCCGGAAGCGCTTGGGCCCCTCGTTGCTCCTCGGCATCGGGATGATCATCGTGATCCCGATCGTCGCGATCGTCCTGATGATCACGGTGATCGGCCTGCCCATTGGCCTGATCTTGCTGTTCATGTACGTCACCATCCTCTTCCTGAGCGAGATCTTCGTCGGGACGGCGATCGGCCGCTTCATCCTGCCCGATTCCTGGGGAGACCAGGGGCGGGGGTACAACCTGCTGGCGATGGCCCTCGGCGTCGTGATCCTCGGTGCCCTGCGCTTCCTGCCGGTCCCGGGCATCAGTTTCCTGGTGGCGGCCCTGACCGCCGTGATTGGCCTCGGCGCGGTCCTGTTGGCGGCTCGCCGCCGTACCGGCATGCCACTCCCACCGGCGACCACGACCTACGCCGGTCCCGGTCCCGGCTACTACTGACCCGGAGCGGTCCCCTGTCGTGCCCGTGGTCCTCGCGGGTCCAGGTCGTCGTGGTTCGTCCCCGTGCCTGACGGGAGTGGGCCGCGTCCCGTTTTACCCCGGTCGATCCCGACCCGGACGGGTGACCCAGCCGGTCTCCTGCAGGTGTCCGGGCGGCACCGATCCCGCCTCTCTCGATCTCGCCCCACTCTCTCGGGAGCGAACCACATCATCGACGGTCCATCCCGGCTGTGACTTGTCGTCACGTGCGTCAGGAGCCACTGATCCAGGGTCCTGAGGCCCGTTTCCTCCTGGGCAACAGATCGTTCAGATAGACCCCTTGTCAGGATAGAACATATGTTCTAACGTAGTGAGCGGCCGGGACGCGGGG
>CADCWH010000246.1 GCA_902806395.1 uncultured Thermomicrobiales bacterium
ATCCCGCCGCGACCCTCACTGCCGTGGCCGAGGGAATCGCCCTAGCCGGCTACCGGTTCACGACCTATCGCGGGACGGCCCGCTCCGCGGAAACCCTGCCGTCCCTGCCTGACCGGGTCACGATCGCCTCGACCGCCCCCGGTCCGGGTCTCGCCGGGGACGTGGTCGCCGCATCACTCGACCGTGCCGCCGCCACCGGACGGGCCGTCTCCTTGGCGCGCGACCTGGTCAACGAGCCCGCCAGCGTGATCACCCCAATAACGATGGCCGAGCGGGCCCGGCAGGTTGCCGCCGAGGCGGGGTTGGAGATCGAAGTCCTCGGTCCGGACGCCCTCGCCGACCTCGGTGCCGGGGCCATGCTGGCCGTCGGCCAGGGGAGCGCCATCCCACCCCAATTGATTCACCTGACGTATCGCCCTGAGGGGGAGCCTTCCGGGCGGGTGATCGGCCTGGTCGGTAAGTGCATCACCTTCGACACCGGTGGGTACTCGATCAAGACCCACGACGGGATGCTGACGATGAAGGGCGACATGGCCGGCGGCGCCGCCGTCTTGGCCACGATGTCGGCTCTCGCCGCCACCGGCTGTCCCCACGTCGTCCACGGCGTGGTCTGCGCCGCCGAGAACATGATCTCCGGCACTGCCTTCCGTCCCAGCGATATTTTGACCGCCAGCAACGGCGTCACGATCGAGGTCCTATCCACTGACGCTGAGGGGCGCCTGGTTCTCGCCGATGCCCTGGTGTACGCCGCCCGGGCCGGGGCCACCGAATTGATCGACCTCGCCACCCTCACGGGCGGCGCCGTGGTCGCCCTCGGCTCCTACACGGCCGCACTCTTCGCCTCCGATGACCACCTCGCCGGGGCATTGGCGGTGGCGGCAGAGGAGGCCGGCGAGCCGGTCTGGCGAATGCCCCTCCTGACCTCGTTGGAGGACCAGATCCGCGGTGACGTCGGCGACCTCAAGAATAGCGGCGGGCGGGCGGGCAGCGCGATCACCGCGGCCCTCTTTCTCCAGCACTTCCGCGAGGGCCTCCCCTGGGCGCACCTCGACATCGCCGGGCCCGCCTTCGCTGCCAAGGCCCATGGTTATGTGCCCAAGGGCGGCACCGGTTTCGGCGTGCGGACCCTGCTGACCTACCTGTCGGCCACCCCTGCCTCATGAGCTCCACTTCGCCAGCCGCCGTCGTGCCCACCGCCGCGCGGCCACGCCGCCGCGGCCCAGAGATCACCACTGGGGAGCCGCGAGCGGTCGTCGGCCCGGGGTGGTCCGGAGAGAGGTAGCCCGTGGGAATCGGCCTCGTTCCCCCGCCGACCACCCCGATGACGGGCTCGTTCCCCATCGCGCAGGGGCATGGCTATCCCCGTCCCGGACTGGAGCGCGCCGAGTGGGAGTCACTGAACGGCCCCTGGGAGTTCGCCCTGGACGGAGGGCGGTGGTCCGCTCCCGGGCACGTCACCTGGGACCGGATCATCCTGGTCCCCTTCGCGCCCGAAACCCCCGCCAGCGGGATCTATGAGACCGTGATGCCCCGTGCGTGCTGGTATCGCCGCACGTTCAACGCTCCCTCCCTCAATCCCGGCGACCGGTTAGTCCTCCACTTCGGCGCGGTGGACTACGTCGCCTCTGTCTGGGTCAACGATGTCCCCGCCGGCTCCCATGAGGGCGGCTTCACCCCGTTCTTTCTCGACATCACCGACCATGTCCGCATCGACGCCCCGGAGCAGTCCGTCACCGTCCGGGTGGAGGACGACCCCGCCGACCTGGCCAGGCCGATCGGCAAGCAGGACTGGCAGTCCCCCGCCCGGCCGGGGTGGCACCCCCGCACCACCGGGATCTGGCAGACCGTTTGGCTGGAGCGTCAACCGCGCACCGCGATCGCCTCGATCGAGTGGACGCCCGACATCGCACGGTGGGCCCTCGGCCTGCGCATCACCGTCGATGGCGTCCCCCGTGAAGACCTGCGCATCAGTATTCAGATCTGGATTGGAGAGGGCCCGGACCGGACTCTCCTGGTCGAAGACACCTATACCCTCGTCGGCTCCGCCGTCGAGCGCCGGCTCCACTTGGCCTCCGCCATACCCGGTGGGCCTGGGGAGGTCATTGCCTGGACCCCGGAGAACCCCGTCATACTGCGGGCCCGGATTCGACTCTGGGCTTTGCGAGGCGAGTTGCTCGATGAGGTCACCAGCTACGTCGGCATGCGGGAGATGTGGACCGACGGTGACCGCATCCTGCTGAACGGCGAGCCCTATCCGCTCCGGATGGTCGTCGATGATGGGGTCTGGTCCGATACCGGGATCACCCCCCCGGACGACGCGGCCCTGCGCCTCGATGTTCACCTGATGAAGGACCTGGGGTTCAACGGGGTCTACAAGGTCCAGAAGATCGAGGACCCCCGGTTCCTCTACTGGGCCGACATGCTCGGCCTCCTCGTCTGGCAGGAATTGCCCAGTCTCCACCAGGTCACCTCCCGCGCCATTGGCCGGGCGATCACCGAGTGGACTGTGGCCGTCACCCGGGATCGTAATCACCCAGCGGTGGTCGGTTGGGTCACGGGTGACCACCGGGGCGGAGCGACCCGGCGAGAGACCGACCTCGCCCTTGGCCAAGTGGCACGGGCGATCGACCCAGGCCGCCCGATTATTGGCCAGGATCGAGCGTTCCTGCGGGCCGGAGACATCATGACCGTGTCCGGTTGGGACCCCGACGCGGCCATTACGCATGGTGATCATCCAGGTGGTTCTTTCCCGACGATGGCCGCCGAGATCGGTCGCCTGGCAATGGACAATCTTGACGACGGGTACCAGTCGGGAGTGGCGGCCGCCGATGCGCTCGGACACGAGATCGCTCGGACCCTCGCCCCGATCCACGCCGCCCGAGCCCTGTCTGGCTTCTGTTATCACCGCTTCTCAGATGTCCACGGCGACGACACCGGCCTGGTGGACATCCACCGCACGCCCAAGTTGCCGCCGGACACGATTGCCCGCCTGGTCAACCCCCGGGGAAGCTGACCGGAGCGATTCGGTCCGTGCAGGGCACCCGCTAGCCGAAGCCTCACCGACTGAAGCCCTCTCGGCCGGCTCGGTCACCAGCCACCGTCCCGGTCCCGAGAGCGTGGTCGACCGGGGCAGGCCCTGCGCCAGGTGACGCCTGGGCGCGCCGTCAGACCGTCAGGATGAATGCCGGCAGTCCTGATCCGGGGTCGCGGCCAAGGTCGAGGTCCGGGCCGAAGGAGGCGACCGTCTGACCGGCAGCCTCGATCACTGCGGCGCATCCCCGGTTGACGGCCTCGACCCACTCCGGTTCCATCCGCCGGTTGGCGATCTCGTCCTCGAACTCGTCCCGGTCCAATTCGACCACGGTGCCGTCCGGGTGGAGCCAGAGGTCAAGTTCCAAGTCGAGGTCGCGGTAGTAACCCCGCCTCAACTCCCCGAGTGGTAGCGAAAAGTTGACATAATAGCCCACGGTCTGGTCGTCACCGGTGACGAAGCGGAGCAGCGAGAACCAGCGGTCGGGAAAGAACCACTGGTGGGCGGCAGTCCGCTCCAGGAGGTGGGTGCCGTCGTGGGTGTGGACCTCGACGGTCCGTGGCCGGTAGAAGGCGAAGCGGTGGTGGAGGACATAACGCCGTTCCGCACCGTTGCCGGTGACGCGCCACCCCCCGACGATCGGATATTCCCAGCAGGCGCCACGCAACTTCTCCTTGCGGTAGTAGAGGCGGGCCGGGGCGGTGCCGGGGGCCGGTGGACCACAGGTGGGGACCGGGTGGACGGTGGGGTCTCGCTCGCTCTGGCTCATGCCGTCCTCCCGCGTGAGCCTTTCTGGTTCGCAGGAACAGCGCCACGTCCGGTCACGGTGCCGAGGGGTTCGTGGGCAGGTATTCCCGCCCGCCGGGGATAGGTCGCGGGCGTCTCGGTTCGGTTGGTTGCCACCACGAGACGGGTCGTCGAGCCGGGGAGGACTTCGGCCGAGGTGATGCGCATCCCGACCAACGGAGCCGCCCGCCGCCCGGCCGCCAGTTCCTCAGCCATCTCCAGCGACTTCGGGAACAGCGCCGTGCCCCTGAGGATGAGGAACGGGGCCGCCAGCTCGAGCAGCGTCGGGAGGGAGCTGACCGCCCGGGCGGTCACCAACGCATAGTGTCCCCGCTCGGCAGGGTCGTGACCCAGATCTTCCGCCCGGCCGTGGACCGCCCGGACACCCGCCAGTCCCAAGTCAGCGATGACGTGTTGGAGGAAACGGACCTTCTTGCCGGTGGCGTCGAGTAGGGTGATCGCCAGATCGGGCCGGGCGATGGCGATCACCATCCCGGGCAGGCCGGCTCCGGTGCCGATGTCGAGCAGCCGGCATACCTGGGCGCGGTCGGCGGACGGGTCAGCACGTGTGGCGTCGAGGGTCGGGACGAGACGCAGCGCGTCGAGGAGCAGTCGCTCCTCGACACCGGCCGGGTCACGGATCGCGGTCAGGTTGAACCGTTGGTTCCACTCCAGGATCAGGTCGCGGTAGCGGGCCAGGCGCTCCCGGGTGAGATGGTCCATGGAGATCCCCATCGCGGCCGCCCGCTCGATGACCGGGGAGACCATGAGCGATGGGGCGATGTCGCCATCGGTCGGAGGCACGCGAACCGACCGCCCGGGCTAGCCGCTCGCCAGCTGGACCGTACTTCGGGAGGACGCTCGGTCCGGCATGGTGGTCTCGTCGCGTCGCTTGGGGGCCAACTCGGCCGCCGCGGCGACGATCGCGTCCGGCGAGATGCCGGCCAGTTCTCGCAGGCGAGACTGCGACGCTTGCTCGAATACGCGATCTGGCACGCCGAGGCAGCGGACCGGGACCATCCGGCCCCGCTCGGCCAGCAGTTCCACGACCGCCGAGCCAAAGCCACCCCGCACGGTGTTTTCCTCGACCGTCACGATCGCGGCGCAGCGGTCCGCGAGGTCCAAAATCGCGACCTC
>CADCWH010000247.1 GCA_902806395.1 uncultured Thermomicrobiales bacterium
GCGTGCCTGACCGGCGGTGCAGGCGCTCGTTCAGCTTGTAGCGACCCACCCGGGCTAGGTCGTAGCGACGATCGTTGAAGAACAGGTTCTCCAGCGTCGACGTCGCGTTCTCCCTCGTCGGCGGGTCTCCCGGGCGCAGGCGGCGGTAGAGCTCGATCAGCGCATCGTCGCGAGTCTTGGTTGGCTCCTTCTCCAGCGTGGTGGCGATGTAGCGGCGATCCGGGTCGGTGTCGACATCGGAGAACAGTTCGAGGAGGTCCTCGTCCCGCTCGATCCCGATCGCCCGGAGCAGGATCGTCACCGGCATCTTGCGCTTGCGGTCCACCTTGACCGACAGCACGTCACGGTTGGAAGTCTCGAACTCGAGCCAGGCGCCCCGGTTCGGGATCAGCTTGGCGGTCGAGAGCAGCTTGCCCGTGGCCGGGTCCGGGTTGCGCTCGAAGTAGGCACCCGGGGAGCGCACCAACTGGGAGACCACGACCCGCTCGGCCCCGTTGATGATGAACGTGCCGTCCGAGGTCATCATCGGGAAGTCGCCGAGGAAGATCCCGTCGGGACCCGTTTCCTTGATCTCTCCCGTCTCGCGCATCACGAGCCGGGCAGAGATGCGCAGGGGGGCGGCATAGGTGATGTCGCGGTCCCGGCAATAGACCTCGGCCACGCGAGCGTCCAGCTTGGCCCGGTCCTGCTCCTCGCCCTTCGGCATCCGCGTCCAGGGCGGGTCGAAGCGCGGCTCGGAGATCGTCAACTCCATCTTCTTGTGGTGGTCGGTGATCGGCGAGATCTCCTTCAGGAGTTCCCGCAGCCCTTCTCGGATGAACCACTCGAACGACTCGGTCTGGACTTGGACCAGGTTCGGCATCTCCAAGGCGGTCGGGATGCGGGAGAACGTGCGCCGGTTCACGCCCCGGTTCGAGACCACCTGCCGCGCCCCGTTGGCGCCAGTGATCGCGGTGGCGTCGGCCAATGTCAGTTCCTCAACAGCCATGTATCTCCCCATCGTGTGTCACCACCTCGGGTGGTGACCCGCTGGCACCGGACGCGACCCCGGCACATCGTCGAAAGGTGAAGCCCGGCGAGCCGGTCCGCGGGACCGTTTGTCTCTCCCCGGAATCTAGCGTGCGCCGCTACCGTGGCTCCATCGCCCTCGCCCGCCATTGGGCCCAGCCTCGTCCCGACGGATCGCCCACCCACGGCTCGCACGTCATCCGTCCATCGCCGGCCTTGTCGGGCCACCACGGAGACGGGTACGATGCGTTTGGGCGATTGGGTTCGTCGCTGTCTCCCCGACTCAGGATCGCCCGTCGGCGCGACCAGGAGTCAAGCCGGGCGACACTCGTGCCTGCCCGACCTCACGGGCGTTTCGCGCCAGAGTTGTCCCGTCTTCTCAGTCAAAAGACGGAAGGTAGAGATAGACGGTCATCGTCCTGGGCACGACAAATCCGGAAGGGTATACGTTCCCCTCCGGGCTGGAAGCTGTCCGTCTCGATCACCCAGCACGCGCCGCAATCAACCTCTCTGACGAGGTCGCATCCCGGGACATTCCCCGATCAATGCGAAAGAGTAAGATATCCCATCAGGGACCACTTGTCAACAGGTTTGAGTCATCTCCGGTGTCTGTGTCCCGACTTGGCGACCATGGCACAAGCTAGCTCCGCCCGTTCCGACCATAGCGGGGCCGGCGCCTGCGGGGATCGGACTCCGATCGCGGCGTTCCAGCCATTGCCGACCTCCCCTGTCCGGCCTACACTCGGGCCGGAGTCAGCGCGACGCGGTCCCTGACGAGACACACTCGCCAGGAGATCTGGAATCGATCATCCGGCAGTGGCCCGATCGGGCGGGGAAAGGTGATGACGACGGGACCGCGACGCGACGTTCCCGGGGCGCGAGACGTGCCTCGGCAGGACCGGCCCGCCGAACCGGCAACGGTGCGCGCCATCATCGCCGCGAACCGTGGCATATACCGGGTCGCGCGCCACTGGCTCGCGATTTCCAATGTCCTGGCGGCCGTGTTCGCCGTCGCGCCCGTCCTCTCCCCGCTCCTGCGGACCGCCGGGTCTGACCGGGCGGCGGGGGCGATCGACGTCACGTTCCGATACCTCTGTCACCAGCGGGACGACCGCAGTTTCCACCTCGCCGGGGAGCGGATGGCCTGTTGTCACCGTTGCACGGCGATCTATGGTGGGTTGTTCCTGCTCGGTCTGGTGTTCGCGCTGGTCCGAGGTCAGGTCGCCCCGCTCAGGCTCACCGTGGCGGCGCTGCTGCTCATCCCGATCGTGCTCGACGTCGTGTCCCAGCCCATCCTCGACCGGGAGGGCACCATGGTCCTCCGGGTCCTGACCGGGGGGCTGTTTGCGCTGGCGGTGAACTGGGCCCTGTTGCCCCGGCTGGATATCGGGTTCGACGGCATCCGCCGCCAGATCGAGACCCGGTTCGACCGCCTCGTCGCCGCCGGCCGGGCTCGGCCACTGACCGGGGTCACCGGGACGGCCAGGTGACCGGGTGAGTGTCCTGGCCGGGACCTCGATCGTCGTCGCCGTCTCCGGTGGCATCGCCGCCTACAAGGCCGCCGATTTGGTCAGCTCCCTGGTCCAGGCGGGGGCCATCGTGGACGTGATCCTGACACGGGGAGCGGCGGAGTTCATCCGTCCCCTCACCTTCCAGGCCCTGACCCACCGAGATGTCCACGAGGATCTCTTCGCAGCCTGGTCGGAGACATCGCTCGGTCACGTCTCGCTGGCCCGCGATGCTTCCCTGCTGCTCGTCGCACCCGCCTCGGCCAACACCATCGCCCGACTCGCCCTGGGCCTGGCCGATGACCTGCTCGGCGCCGTCGCCCTCTCGACACGGGCCCCGATCCTGCTCGCCCCGGCGATGGAACACCACATGTACCACCACCCTGCCACCAGGGGGCACCTCGACGTGCTGGAGAGTCGGAGGGCCACGCTGGTCGGGCCGGCGTCGGGCCGTCTGGCCTCCGGCGAATCAGGTGACGGCCGCTTGGCGCCGGTGCCGGAGATCATCGCGGCGGCGCGCAGGGTCATTGGCCGGGACGGACCATTGGCCGGTCGCCGGGTCGTCGTTACGGCGGGCGGCACGCGCGAGCCGATCGACCCGGTCCGTTACCTGACCAATGGTTCCTCCGGGCGGATGGGGTATGCCATTGCCCGGGCCGCCCTCGACGCCGGGGCGACGGTCTGCCTGGTGACCACCCCGGTCGCCCTCTCGCCCGTGCCCGGCGCAGAGATGGTCACCATCGAGACCGCCCGGGAGATGGCCGCCGTAGTCGATGCCAAGATCGCGGGAGCGGATGTCTTGGTCATGGCGGCGGCCGTCTCCGACTTCCGCCCGGTCTCACCCGCCGCACAGAAGGTCAAGAAACGGGGGAATGCCGCGGGTATCAGCCTCGACCTCGTCCCAAATCCCGATATCCTGGCCGACATCGATCAGCCCGGACTCCTCAAGGTGGGGTTCGCGGCCGAGACCGAGGACCTGATCGTCAACGCCCGAGCCAAACTCGCCGCAAAGGGACTCGCGATGATCGTCGCCAATGACGCCCGGGAGGCCATCGGGCGCCCCGACAATGAGGTGACCCTGCTCACTCCGGGACACGATCCCGAACTGCTCCCCCGCATGGACAAGGAGGCACTCGCGGACATCCTCGTCCAGCGGGTCGCGGCGTTGCTCGTGGGTCACCAACCATGATTCACCCACCCGTGGAACCCCGTCGCGGCACCATCTCGGTTGCCCGGTCCTCGTTGGCGCTCGAGATCTTGCTCAACATCTACGCCCTGGGCGCAACGGCGGTGCTGGCCCGCTTGGTCCTCCTGGGGGCTAGCATCCCCGACGGGCTTCCGGTGGGTTCGCTCGTCTATCGGTGGACAGACCCCCTCGTCGCCCCGATGTCCGGTCTGCCGGGGGCGGCCCGCCCGATCTTCGGGGCAATCACCCTCCCGGACCTGACCCTGGCCGCAATGGTCGTCCTGATCCCCCTCGCCGCACTGGCCCGATCTTCGGGGCGCCGCTGAGCCCGCTTGGCCCGCGAGTTGCACTGTTGCGGTGGTATCGTGGGTCGTTCGTCCCGGCCGATACCGGTGCCGTGAGGTGCTGGATCGTGACCCGGGACCGACGATTGCGCTCGCATTCGGCACGTCGGGCGGCCATACGCGACGATGACCGACTCAGAATTAGGTGATGGAGTGAGACGATGATGCTCAGGAACACGACGCGCGGGATCCTCGGACTGGTCTTGGCCGCGGCCGCGACGTGGTTGGCGAACTTCATCGTCGAGAAGGTATTCGGTCCCGAAGAGGGCGAACCCGCGAGCCGGTGAGCGCCACGTCGCGGCCCATCCCCCCGAGCGGCGATCGGGCCGACCATCTGAACTGGATAAGGGTCCCGGCCCGCATCAGGATGCCTTGCCCGGCGCTCGCTACATCGTGGCGTCGCGCGGGGTCTACGGAGGGAGCCGCATCAGACCCGATCCGAGGCCCGCGGGGTGCAGCCGGGGGCCCGGCGTGTCACTCCCAGATGGCGACACGAGGTGGATAGACCACCGCGCAGAGTGGCGGTGATCGGCAATCCGGCCACCCGCAGAGATGTCGGGAAGATCTTCGCCAGGATGGCCCGCCAGCGACCGGACCACGTCGACCTCCAAACGCACCTGACCGATCGTCCGGGTGCGGCCTCGGTCCTGGCCCGTCGTCTCGGGCCGGAGGTCGATATCCTGGTCGCGATCGGCGGCGACGGCACCGTGAGCGAGGTGGCCACCGCCATCGCCGGGACGGAGACACGCCTCGGGATCATCCCGGCCGGGTCGACCAACATCATCGCCCGCGAGTTGAAGATCCCGGTCGGCGTCGACGCGGCGATCAATCTGGTCTACCACGGGGAACATGTACACCGCATCGATGTCGGTCGCGTGGGGGACCGGGCGTTCCTCCACATGGCCGGGGCGGGCCTCGACAGCCACATCTTCGCCAATGCCGACCGGCGCCTGAAGCGCCGGTTCGGCTGGGTGGCTTACCTGCCGCCTGGCCTCATGGCCCTCATGCAGCCGGTCACCCACATGACGCTGGAGATCGATGGGGAGGCGATGACCGTTGCCTCCCGGCTGGTGATCGTGGCCAACGGCAGTTCGGTGATCACCCCGCGCCTGACCCTCTTGCCCGAGATGGCGTCGGATGACGGCTGGCTGGATGTCTTGATCTTCACCGCCGCTGGACCGCTGACGGTGGCCCGGACCATCGGCGGCCTGCTGACCCGACGTCTGCATCGATCGGCAGACGTCATCCACCGTCGTGCCCAGCAGGTCGTGATCGTGGCCGACCCGCCCCTGCCCGTCCAACTCGACGGTGACGCCTTCCTGACGACCCCCGTCTCGGTCACCATCGAGCCGGGGGCCCTGGGAGTCCTCGTGCCGTGAACGGCCGGTGCCGACCGCGATCTAAACGCCGAGAGAGCCGGGGTGACCATCGCCCCAGCCCTCTCGGTGTTTAGATATGTCCTGATCGGCGGCACTCTGCCCGGACCGGCACGGTCTTACGGAAGGGTCAACTGTTGTTGACCGGAACCCGGCATCACGAACTCCGGTGCACCGGTGTCGTGGTTGGTGATGTAGGTATTCGCGACATCCGTGGTGTAGATCGAGAACGGGATCGCGGAGAACCGCTCCGTCGCCTGACCCGCCGCCAGCGATCCCTCAAAGACGGTCTGGCCGTCGGCCACCACCGTCAGCCATCCGATGCCC
>CADCWH010000248.1 GCA_902806395.1 uncultured Thermomicrobiales bacterium
ACTACGCCGCGCTCCCGGCTTCGACCCTCGGTAACTTGAGACGCCGGCTGCCGGGGCACGTCGACCACGTGGACGTCGGGAGGAACCGGCCGAGGACCAATGATCGGGTCCGGTGTGGCAGAGAGGATATGCGTCGTGTCCTCGGCGCGGACCTCGCGGATGATGTGGTCGCGGGACGCGTCCTCCCCGCCCCCAATGCTGGGCTGTTCAGGACTGACAACGGCGAATGGCTCCGACGGAAGGACTGGCGCTTCCGCTGCAGCAGTGCGCTCTTCACCCGTTCTGTTCCCAGGAACGGCACGCGCTCGCCGTGGCTTCATCGGGACTGCGTCCGGCGGCGAGCCGATCTGGGTGATCTGGATGTCGGTCGAGACCTGGGGGGGAGCCTCCGATGCGACCTTTGCTCGCAGTGTCCTTGGCTTCGGGGCGCTCACGACCTCCTGCGAAGCGCCTGTCACCAGGCCAGCATCGTCGGCCGAGTGATGGCCATTGGTTGGCGGTTCCGTCACAACCGCAGTAGGCGGTTCGCTCGGCGCGTCCGCAACGACTCCATCCTCGTTCAGAGCCTTAGCAGCCTTGGCCCGAGTCGCACGCGGCTTCGTGCCAGCGGCAGACGCGCGCTTCCTCGGTGCACGGACCGGCTCGGGCTCACCGGCGCCATCGAGCGTCTCGCCGGTGACGTTGCTCGTGACAACGTCCGTGAGGGTCTCGTCAGCGGACAACCTCGTTCCTCCAGGGTACACGTCGCGAATCAATTCAAGGTCTTGGTGAAAGAAGGTCCAGCGATAGGCTCCCTGAGCCGTTCTCCTGACGCCGGTCAGGGTCTGGGACAGGCGGGAGGACCCGCGAGACCGGACGTTGACCTTGGGCGACCCGAGCGGGCCACCTCGGCGGTCGGCAGAAAACCTTACAGGGGAGTGACGACTGTGCTAGTGAGGTTTGTGGGCATGGACCCGGGCGAGGACGGGAGGGAGGTGTCGTCGGGCTCGCGTCGGGGATTGACCACAGCCTACCATCTCGGTCCCCGAGCCGTCAACGATGTTTCCGCCGAGGCGCCCGGGTTCGCGGCTCGATCGTCGATGCTCGGCTGGGGGGATGGTCGCCGGCGCGAACTCTAGACGGGCAGGCGCAATTGGAGCCTCGACTAATCAAAGTAGTTCGGTGCGTATTGGCGCAACTTCTCCAACTGATGGGTCGCGTCGATCTTTCGGATCGTGCCGGACTTGGACCGCATGACGAGCGACTGGGTCGTCGCGCCATCGCCGAAGTAGTGCACGCCCCGCAGCAGCTCACCGTCGGTGATCCCGGTCGCCGCGAAGAAGACATCATCGGAACGCACGAGGTCATCCAGGAAGAGGACCTGGCTAATGTCGATCCCCTTCTCGACTACAGCGGCCCGCTCGTCATCATTGCGGGGCCACAGCTTGCACTGCATGTCTCCGCCGAGGCATTTGAGGGCACAGGCCGTGACCACGGCTTCCGGTGCGCCGCCGATGCCGACCATCATATCGATACCGGTCCCGGGAGTCGCGGCCATCACTGCCCCCGCCACATCGCCGTCGGTGATCATCTTGATTCGGGCCCCGGCCATCCGGACCTCATCGATCACCTGCTCGTGCCTGGGTCGATCGAGGACGACGACCGTCAGGTCACGAATCTGCCGCCGTTTGGCAGCGGCGACCCTCGCCAGGTTGTTGGCAATCGGCGCGTTGATATCGATCGTTCCGGCGGCCTCCGCCCCGACCGCGATCTTGTCCATGTACATGATGTCGGGCGAGGCGAACATGGTGTCTCGTTCGGCGACCGCCAGCACCGTGATCGAATTCGGCATCCCGTTGGCGAGCAACCGGGTACCGTCGACGGGGTCCACCGCGATGTCCACGCGGGGTCCGGCCGCACTGCCGACCCGCTCGCCGATGTAGAGCATCGGGGCCTCGTCCTTCTCCCCCTCGCCGATCACCACGATGCCGTCCATCTCGATCGTGGCCAGGACCGACCGCATCGCGTCCACGGCGGCCTGGTCGGCAGCCTCCTTGTCCTTTCGACCCATGAAGCGACCCGCCTGGAGGGCGGCCGCCTCCGTGACCCGGACCAACTCCAGCGCCAGGTTCCGTCCCATCGTGTCGTGCTGATTCATCGATTCACTTTCTGTTGCTCGATTACGGGCCACCGACGGGGAACGACCTCGTACAACCATCGGAAAGGACGACTCAACGTCGCCCTGATGGGACGGGATCGATCCAAGCCGCCGCGTCGGCCGGCAGGTCCCGAGAACTGCCGACGACCAGCGTGCAGTCTGGCAACGACTCCACGAACGAGCGGCCATAGCGTTTGCTGATGACCCGGCCGTCCAGCACGGCGCAGACCCCCCGGTCGCCGGAACTCCTGATCAGCCGGCCGAAGCCCTGCTTGAACTTGAGGACCGCCTGCGGAACCGCATAGTCGAAGAACGGGTGCCCTCCCTGGTCCTCGACGAGTTCACCCCGTGCGGCAACGATCGGGTCCGTCGGCACCGCGAACGGCAACTTGGCGATCACGAGCAAGCTCAGTGCCGCGCCGACGACATCGACCCCTTCCCAGAAGCTCGCCGTCCCGAGTAGAGCCACCCGTGAGGAGTGACGCAGCCGCTCGATGAGCTGGCGGGGATTCCCGTCCAAACGCTGCCCCAGGACGATGACGCCCGCGTCTTCCAGCGGTCGCTTGATAGCGTGATAGGTCTGCTGCAACGCCGCGTGGGACGTGAAGAGCACCAGGGCCCGACCCTCCGTGGCAATCAGGGTGTCGATCAAGGTTCGCTGGAGCTGGGACGCGTAGCGAGGGTGATTCGGCTCGGGCATGTCGTCCGCGAGGTAGAGCAACGTCGAGAGGGCATAGTCGAACGGGGAGGCCACGGCGACTTCCTTGGGGTCCTCGATCCCGAGCCGCTCGACCATGTAGGAGAACGACCCGTCGGTGGTAATAGTGGCCGATGTCAGCACGGCGGTATCTAGGCGGCTGAAGACTTGTTCGCGCAGGACACCGTCCACCTGGAGCGGGGCGGCATGCAATGAGGTGCGCTGGGCGATTGGGGATCGCTCGACCCAGTAGACCATTTCCTGCGAGGGCGACCCGATCGTGACCTGCAGCTTGACCATCAAATCGGCGCCGTCCCGAACCGTGGACAGCAATGCGGACGAGACATCCTCGAACTGCTGCATTGCCGGGTCATCAATGGTGGTACCCGGATCGGGTTCGGCCGCCTCGACGGCATCCAGCAACCAGCGCAGATCGGTCTCGATGGCCCGCCAGGCCGCATCGATAGCCGCTCCGGCATCTTCGATATCGACCCAGGCCAGTGTCGACCGAATGTCGCCGGTGAGCCGGACCGAGCGACCGCCACGCGCGTCTCCGGCATCGATCACCGCGTCGAGCAGGTTGAACAAGCGGGTGATGTGCCGACGGGCCTCCATGATCGTTGCGTGCCGCGCCCGGAGCCGGGCCTCTGCTGCCTCCGCCCGCCGCTTCCCCGTTTCGCTGCGGGCATTGAGGCGCAAGTAGTCCGCAGCCATCGGCAGTGCCCCAACCATGACGGTGCCCTCTAATCGGAGGGCCGCGTCGATCGCGTCGTGGAAGGCTCGCTCTTCAAGGCTGAAGCCGAACTGTTTGGTGGCCTGGTCCTCCAGATGGTGCGCCTCGTCAACGATCAAGCGTCGGTACTCGGGCAGGACGTGGCTGCCCGCCATAGCGTCTGATAGGACGAGCGCGTGGTTGGCGATCACGATGTGCGCGCTCTCGGCCTCACGACGAGCCCGGAACAGGAAGCACTGGTTGCGCTGCTGATACACACAGCGCGACGCCACGCAGGCATGCTCCTCGGCCGAGATCGGGCGCCAATGGTTCTCCTCCTCGCCATCGAGACGGAGTTCCGACCGATCTCCGCTCTCTGTCTGGTTGAGCCAGAGAGTCACCTTGCCCCGCATCCCGGCCTCGGCCGGGTCAAGGGCGGGCTGCGAACGGTTGGCGAACCACCGTCGCAGGCAAAGGTAGTTGGTCCGGCCCTTGAGCAACGCGGCTTCGAAGGCACCGAAACGCTCGTCCCCAGCTAGGGCCCGGCGCAGGAGGGGAATATCCTTCTGATACAGCTGGTCCTGGAGGGCCAGGGTATTCGTCGACACGACCACGGCCTCACCGTGCTCGACGGCGTGCATGACGGCCGGCAGCAGGTAGGCCAGGCTCTTGCCCGTGCCGGTCCCGGCCTCCACGACCAGATTCTTGCCCTCATTGAACGCCGCCGTCACCGCCCGGGCCATCTGGCGTTGTTGCGGCCGATCCTCGTATCCGGGCACTGATTGACTGACGGCTCCCGCCGGGGACAGGGCCGCATCCACCTCAGCCCGCTTGATCGTCGCCCTGGAATTGGTCGGCCGGAGTGGTTCAGGTCGTTCCCGGGCCGTGAGGAAGCGCAGTTCATGTGGACCCTGGCGGTCCGACTCGCCCGCCACCTCGAACAGTGGTCCGGCGTCGCCCGTCCCGGCCACAGCCGCGAATACCTCCGCACTGGGCCAACTGGCCTGCCGGGCATAGGTGACGAGCTGGCCGAGGGTGAGGGCATCGAGTCGTTCGACCCGCTCGATCAGCGCGTGGAAGACGGCCGCCGTGACCTCGACGTCCCCCACCGCCCGGTGGCTCGACGTCCCCTCCACGCCGAGTGCAACGGCGACGGCCGAGAGCGAAAAGTGCGGTAGGTCGTGGAGCATGACGGTCGCTAGGTGGAATGTGTCGACCCAGGGATTTTCTAGCGCCAGACCGGCGCTCCGCAGCATGGCGATGTCCATCTGGACCGAGTGCCCGACCAGTGTCCTGGTGCCGATGAACCGCTTGATGTCCGCCGAGACATCTGAGAACGACGGGGCGGCAGCGACTTCCGCAGCGGTGATCCCGGTTAGGCGACTGATGTCGAGCGAGAGGCTCTGGCGTGGCCGGACCAGGGTCGAGAATCGTTCCAAC
>CADCWH010000249.1 GCA_902806395.1 uncultured Thermomicrobiales bacterium
CCGAGTCGTTCCTGCGGCTGCGCGAGATCGGCGGCGACGCGATCGGCGTCAACTTCGACCCCTCCCACTTGTTTTGGCAGCAGATGGACCCCCTCACCTGCGTCCGCGAGTTGGGCGATGCCATCTTCCACGTCCACCTGAAGGACACCTGGCTCGACCCGGCCAACATGCGGCGCAACGGCGTCCTCGACACCAAGCCCTACACCGACGAGATCAACCGGTCCTGGATCTTCCGGACGGTCGGCTACGGCCACGGCGACGAGTTCTGGCGGGCGCTGGTCAGCGAACTGCGCCTGGCTGGCTACGACGGCGCCCTCTCGATCGAGCATGAGGACTCGCTGCTGAGCGTCAACGAAGGCTTCACCAAGGCGGTCAACTTCCTCCGGGAGCACGTCGTGACCGAGCAGGCCGGGGAGGCCTGGTGGACATAGGGACGTAGGACCACGCTCCGGGCGGTCGTCTGTCACCGCCCGGGCCGAAAAGGCGAGAACGCGGGAGAAGATGGATATGGCCGAGATCGGGGTCGGGCTTGTCGGCTACAAGTTCATGGGCCGGGCGCACTCCAACGCCTACCGCCAGGTGACGCACTTCTTCGACGTGGACCCCACGCCGCGGATGGTCGCCGTCTGCGGCCGCGACGAGTCCGGGGTGAAGGCAGCCGCCGCGTCCCTGGGCTGGGAAGGGCATGAGACGGACTACCGGACCCTCGTCAAGCGCGATGACATCGGCTTGGTCGACGTCGCCACGACCGGCAACACCCATCGCGACATCGTCCTGGCCGCCCTCGGTGCGGGGAAGCACGTCCTCTGCGAGAAGCCGCTCGCCAACACCCTGGCCGAGGCCGGGGAGATGCTGACGGCCGCCCGCCAGGCCGGCGTGGTGGCGATGGTCAACTTCAACTACCGCCGCGTCCCGGCCGTCCAGCTCGCCAAGCGCCTGATCGACGAGGGACGCCTGGGAGAGATTCGGCACTTCCGCGCGGTCTACCTCCAGGACTGGATCAACGACCCCGAGTTCCCCCTGGTCTGGCGACTCCAGAAGGACCTCGCCGGGTCTGGTGCCCTGGGTGACATCGCGGCCCACATCCTCGACCTGGCCCACTACCTGGTCGGGCCGGTCACCGAGGTCGTCGGCACCCTGAACACCTTCATCAAGGAGCGCCCGGTCGAGACCGCCAGCGGGGGAGGCGCGGGCCTCTCGGCCGCCTCCGGGGCCGAGCGCGGTCCGGTGACGGTCGACGACTCGACCACCTTCCTAGCCCGCTTCGAGGGCGGCGCGACCGGCACCTTCGAGGCCACCCGCCTGGCCCCCGGCCGCCGCAACCACAACGCCTTCGAAATCAACGGCTCGAAGGGCTCGCTGACCTTCAACTTGGAGCGGCTGAACGAACTGGAGGTCTTCTTCGCCGACGACCCGGATGGCCTCCAGGGATTCAGGACGATCAACGTCACCGAGGCCAGTCACCCCTACACCGCCGCCTGGTGGCCCGCCGGCCACATCATCGGCTACGAACACACCTTCACCCACGCCATCTATGACCTGCTCACCGCCATCGGTGCCGGCAACACCCCCGCCCCGACCTTCGAAGATGGCTACCGTTGTCAGGCCGTCCTCGACGCCGTCGAGCGCAGTGCCCACGAGCGGACCTGGATCACCCCGACCCCACCCCCTTCCTAGGTCACCAGGGGCAAGGGGTCAGCACCCTCTGCCGTCTGCCGTCTTCGATTCCGGAGATTCTCGCATGTCCGACACCGTCGACCAGCCTCGCGACAAGGCCGACCTGCTCACCCGAATCGAGGCGGCACATACCGAACTCGAGTCTGCCCTCGTCGGCATCCCGCCAGACCAACTGGGCACCATGCGGGACGCCGAAGGCTGGACGGTCGCTGACCACCTCGGCCACCTGGCCGCCTGGGAGCGGTCGATGCTCGCCTTGTTTTCGGGCCGTCCTCGCCATGAGGGCCTGGGGATTGACCGGGCGACCTACGAGTCAGGGGACATCGACGCGATCAACGCGGCGATCCGTGCCTCGTCCGCCGGTCGCTCACTAGACGAGGCGATCGCCGATCTCGAACGCACCCACGCCGAACTGATGGCCAAGGTGGCCACGATGTCCGATGACGACCTCCGTCAGCCGTATGCCCACTTCCTCCCCGACGAAGGCGGCGCCGGGTTCGGCAATGATTCCGGCGATCCGATCCTCTGGCGACTCTGCGGCAATACCGCGGACCATTTCGCCGAACACTGTGCCGATCTGCTGGCGATGAGAACGACGAGATGATGCCGAGACACGGCCTCGTCAGCCAATCACCGTAGGTGTGCCGCTCACTGCAGCCGTCTCGGACATCGACGACCTATCGTGGGCGATGTTTCCCGTCGCTGGCCACGGCGAGCGGCGGCCCAACAGGATTTCCCCTCGGGAATGAGGCACTGTTGACATGGATATCACTCCCGGTCATCCGCGCGACAAGGCAGACCTTTTGGACCGCCTCGATACGGCTTGGGCTGACCTGGGGGCCGCGGTCGCCAGCATCCCGGCCAACCACCTGGAGACGGTTCGCGATCCTTCTGGCTGGTCGGTCGCTGACCACTTGGCCCATGTCGCCGCCTGGGAGCGGTGGAAGGTTGCCCTC
>CADCWH010000250.1 GCA_902806395.1 uncultured Thermomicrobiales bacterium
CAGGACCCCGCCAAGCTGAAGCGCCTCGTCGCCGACCTGATCGACCGCGAGCGCTGGACCACCCTTGATACCGACGTTAAGGGCGACGCCTACGAGGGGCTGCTGGAGAAGAACGCCCAGGACACCAAGGGGGGAGCGGGCCAGTACTTCACGCCCCGCCCCCTGATCGAGGCCATCGTCGACGTCATCCTCCCCGCCCCCGGCGAGACGGTCTACGACCCCGCCTGCGGCACGGGCGGCTTCCTCCTCACCGCCCACGACCACGTCGCGGCCCACCCTGACTTGGACCGCGACCAGAAGCGTCATCTCCGCCTCGATGCCCTGCACGGCGTCGAATTGGTCGACGGCGTCACCCGCCTGTGCGCCATGAACTTGCTGCTGCACGGCATCGGCCCGGTCAGCGGGGAGGCCGAGCCGCCGGTCAAGACCGACGACAGCCTCCAGGCCGACCCCGGCACCCGCTACGACGTGGTCCTCTCCAATCCGCCCTTCGGCCGCAAGTCCAGCGTGATGACCGTCACCGCCGGGGGCGAGGCGGAGCGGGAAGCGCTGACGGTGGTCCGAGACGACTTCTGGGCCAGCACCTCGAACAAGCAGCTCAACTTCGTCCAACACATCCGGACCATCCTCGCCATCCCCGGCCGGGCCGCGGTGGTCGTGCCGGACAACGTGCTGTTCGAGGGAGGCGCCGGCGAGACGGTGCGGCGCAAGCTGCTCCACGAGTGCGACGTTCACACCCTGCTCCGCCTGCCGACGGGCATCTTCTACGCCCAGGGCGTGAAGGCGAACGTCCTCTTCTTCGACAAGAAACCCGCCAGCCCGACCGCCTGGACGAAGACCCTGTGGGTCTACGACCTGCGGACCAACGTCCGCCTCACCCTGCAGACCAACCCGCTAAAGCGGTCCGACCTCGACGAGTTCGTCGCCTGGTACCGGCCCGAGAATCGCCACGCTCGCACTGCGACCTGGTCCCCAGAGTCACCCGGTGGCCGCTGGCGTCCCTATGCCCTGGAGGAAATCCTGGCCCGCGACAAGGCCAGCCTGGACCTGACCTGGCTGCGCGACGACGCCCTGGAAGACGCCGCCAGCCTGGCCGACCCCGACCTGATCGCCGCCGAGATCGTCGAGGACCTCCGCGCCGCCCTGGAACAGTTCGAGCTGATCCAGGGGGATTTGGCGGGGCCGGCTGCGGCCGATTGAAGCCGCCGATCGTGGCGGGAACGATGGGGCTCCACGGGGAGCGACGTGCCAACGTGGGCACGCCTGGCTACGATCGTCCGTAGGCGTTGAAGATGGTCCATCCCGCTCCGACGATGGCGAGCAGGGGCGAGGACGCCGCTGCTTCCGGGAGTTCGCGGCCGTCGTCCCGGGCAGCCACTCCTGAACCGCCTCGACGCCGGGTTTGGGGTGACGGATGACCGAACTGGGGACGTCCCAGGGGCCCGCGGCAGCGCGGTCGGGCACGGGGTGGCGGAATGGTCGAGGTGGGGATCAGGACCGGCGCGACCTGGTGTCGCGGCGCGGGCCGGTGGGTCGGCCTTGCGTCAGGCGTCGACAGCCGGTGCCGATCAGGCCATACACGACGATCACCAGGACGATCCAGAAGGCGACCGATAGGACCTCGTCCCACCCCACGTCCGAGAACCGGCCTAGCACCGAGGGGAGCGAGCGCACGGCATACAGGGCGAGGACACTCCCGAGGAGCAGCATCACCCCGCCACTCAGCCGATAGAGCACCGCCCGCCTCCTCCCGAGAGCCGTCCACCCCACGAACCCGGCGGGCCAGGCCAACATCGGGACGGCAGTGATCTGCAGGTATATCGGGGGCGTTGTACCACGCGTCGCCCCGAGGGAATGGGCACGGGTCCCGGGTACTGGCGCATCGGCCGGTGTCGGACACCCTTCGATCCCGAGGCCAGGGCTCGATGGGAACCATCCTCACCATTGGTCCCGGGGCAGCCCGTGTGCGACAGTAGGCGGCGATGGTGGTGGCCCACGGCCGCACCGCCGCTGGCTATCTCGTTCTCACCCCGGAACCGTCCGGTGACACCATCCCAAGGAGCCCCACCCTTGCCCCCCACCGCTTCATCCCGCCCCAGCACCGGGCTCAGGGCCTGGTTGCTCCAGGACCATGCCCATCCCCCGGATGCCCCCTTCGAGCCGGAGCAGGGAGCCCACCAACATTCGTGGTGGAAGGTGATGTGCCTGACCGGCGTCGACTACTTCTCGACCCTCGGCTACCAGCCCGGCATCGCCGCCCTCGCCGCCGGCGCCCTGTCGCCGATCGCCACCCTGATCCTGGTCCTGGTCACCCTCTTCGGCGCCCTGCCGATGTACAAGCGGGTCGCTGCCGCCAGTCCCCACGGCGACGGCTCGATCTCGATGCTCGAGCGCCTGCTCGGCTGGTGGCAGGGGAAGCTGCTGGTGCTGTGCCTGATCGGCTTCGTCGCCACCGGCTTCATCATCACGATCACCCTCTCGGCCGCCGACGCCGCGGCTCACGTCACCGAGAACCCCTACACCCATTTCCTCCACGGCTACGAGGTGCCGATCACCCTGCTCCTGATCGGTCTGCTCGGGGTGGTCTTCCTGCGCGGCTTCGGAGAGGCGATTGGGATCGCGGTCGGCCTGGTCGCGGTCTATCTACTGCTGAACGTGATCGTCATCGGCCGGGCCCTAGTCGAGATCGGCCGCCACCCGGACCTGATCGGCGATTGGCAGGACGCCCTGAGCCGGGAGCAGGCCAACCCCCTGCTCCTGTTCGGCGCCGCCCTGCTCCTGTTCCCGCGGCTGGCGTTAGGTCTCTCCGGCTTCGAGACCGGCGTCGTCGTGATGCCCCTCGTCCGCGGTGACGCGTCGGATACCCCGGCTCGGCCGGAGGGTCGGATCCGCAACACCGGCCGGCTGCTGACCACCGCCGCCGTGATCATGAGCGTGCTGCTGATGGCGAGCAGCTTCGCGACCACCCTGCTGATCCCAGAGGCCGAATTCGAGGAGGGCGGCGAGGCGAACGGCCGTGCCCTGGCCTACCTGGCCCACGCCTACCTCGGTGACCTGGTCGGCACCGTCTACGACGTCAGCACGATCACCATCCTCTGGTTCGCCGGTGCCTCGGCCCTGGCCGGCCTGCTCAACATCGTCCCCCGCTTCCTCCCCCGCTATGGCATGGCCCCGGCCTGGGCCCGGGCCAGCCGGCCACTGGTCCTGATCTTCACGCTGGTGTCCACGGTCGTCACGATCCTCTTCTCCGCCGAGGTCGACGCGCAGGCCAGCGCCTACGCGACCGGGGTCCTGGCCGTGATTACCTCGGCCACGATCGCCGTCACGCTCGCCGCCCGGCGCCTGCGCCAGCGCCGGGCCACGCTGATCTTCGGCGCCATCGCGGCCCTCTTCGTCTACACGATGGCGGTCACGATCATCGACGACCCGGACGGCCTCCAGATCGCCGGCATCTTCATCGGCGCGATCATCTTCTCGTCCCTGCTCTCCCGCGTCTGGCGATCGACCGAACTGCGGGCCGAGGGCGTGACCTTCGACGACGAGGCACTGCGGTTCATCGCGGCGGGTGACAATGGCGGCGAGATCCGGATCATCGCCAATCACCCCGACGACCGCACGTCGCGCGAGTACCTCCTGAAGGAACGGGAGGAGCGCGAGGCGAGCCACATCCCGCCGGGCGACGTGGTGCTGTTCCTCGAGGTGACGGTGCGGGACGCCTCCGAATTCGCGGGGACCCTGCGGGTCCGGGGCGAAGACATCGGCGGTCACCGGGTGCTGCTGGCCGACGCCGCCTCGGTCGCGAACGCGATCGCCGCGATCGTCCTGGCGATCCGTGACCGGACCGGCAAGCGCCCGCACGTCTACTTCGGCTGGACCGAGGGGAATCCCCTCAAATACCTGGCTCGGTTCGTCCTCTTCGGCGAGGGCGACATCGCCCCCGTCACCCACGAGGTCCTCCGCCGCTCGGAACCGGACCCGAGCAGGCGCCCCGCGATCCACGTCGGCTGAGGCCGGTCGAGACCTGGACATGGGCAAAGGCCCCGGCCACAGCGGCACCCGCACCGTCGCCGACAGGACCGGACTGCGTCGGCGGGTCGCAGGTCAGCATACTGGACCGAAGCCACTAATACAATGTAAGATGATCAGAACCAGGTTTGATGGAACCGGGCACGTGCCCGGTTCCTCGCCCCGGGTGTCCCCGTGCCGTGCCGATCTGCACCCTGTGGAGGGTGGAGGAACGCTCGGTCAGCATCTGGCCCCGACGAGTGGGTCCGATGCCCGGGAACGACGAATGAGCACCGGCGACCGGTGCTTGGACTGGGCTCGAGCGGTGAGCGATCAGATGGGAGACGACGTGGCAGACGACATGAAGACGTTCAACGAGAAGGTGATCGCGGAGTTCCGCGCCAACGGCGGGAAGGTGGGCGGGATGTTCGAAGGGGCACCGCTCGCCATCCTGCACACCACGGGCGCCAAGAGCGGCCAGCCGCGGGAGATCCCCATCGTGATCGATCACGACGACGACCGCATCGTCGTGATCGCCTCGAAGGGCGGCGCCCCGACCAACCCTGACTGGTATCACAACCTGGTCGTCAACCCCGAACTGACGGTCGAGCTCGGCACCGAAACCTTCCGGGGCCGGGCGACGGAAGTGACGGGTGCCGAACGCGATCGTCTCTACGCCCAGGTGGCCGAAAAGATGCCCAACTTCGCCGAGTACCAGCGCAACACCGACCGGATCATCCCGGTCTTCACCATCGAGCGCGTCGCCTGAGCCG
>CADCWH010000251.1 GCA_902806395.1 uncultured Thermomicrobiales bacterium
AGCATGTTGCTGAGCGTGGTGATCAGGTCGTATTCCAGATTCGCCACACCATAGCGGTTCTCGCCAATTCCGGTACCCATGCGCGTCTCCTATCTGTACGGTCAGGTCGCGTCACCGGGGCAGCCCGCGCCACCCGGGTATCAGTGATCAGGGCGCATGGGTCGTGCCACATGGTCGGGGACAGGGGTCAGTCGGCAGGAGATCAACCATGGGGGACGGTCTTGGGAGGCAAAGAGCCGGGTCAGCCCCGCTGGCGGGGGTCGAGGGCGTCGCGGAGGCCGTCGCCCATGAGGTTGAAGGCCAGGACGGTGATCATGATCGCCACGCCGGGGGCGATGGCGATGTGGGGGTAGTTGCGGAGGTAGGCGCGGCCATCGGAGAGCATGCCGCCCCAGGAAGGGTCGGGGGGCTGGATGCCGAGGCCGAGGAACGAGAGGGCCGACTCCAGGATGATGATGCTGCCGATGCCGAGGGAAGCCAAGACGATCACCGGGCCGAGGACGTTGGGGAGCATGTGGCGGACGATGATCCGGGCGCTGCCGGCCCCGATCGAGCGTGCGGCGAGGACATAGTCGCGCTCCCGCAGGCTGAGGATATCGGCCCGGACGATCCGAGCATAGGATGCCCAGACCGTCGTGCCGATCGCCACGATGACGTTGAGCAGGCTAGGGCCCAGCACGGCCGATAGCGTGATCAGGAGGGCAAGGGTCGGGAAAGCCATCAGGGTGTCGATGACCCGAGAGAGGACGAAGTCCGTCTTGCCGCCGAAGTAGCCGGCACTGGCCCCGATCGTGACCCCGATCGCCAACGCGATCGCGGTCGCGCCGACGCCGACGACCAGGGCGATGCGGGTGCCGTGGATCAGGCGGCTGAGGATGTCGCGGCCCCGGTCATCGTTGCCGAGGATGTGCTCCCGCGTCGGGCCGTCGCCGCGGAGGCGGGTCTGGATCTTGTTCGGCGGAGCGGGGGCCAAGCTGCCGGCGAAGATCGCCACCAGGACCAGGCCCACCACGATGGTCAGGCCGGCCAGGCCGGGGCGGTAGCGGCGGAACCGGCGCCAGGCGCGGGAACGCTCGGTCTGGCGACCGTGCTGCGCCGCGGCGGCGTCACCGAGCGTCCGCTCGGCCGCGGGCGAGGAAGCGAGGGTGGGGTGTATCTCGGGCGTGCTCATCGGAGCCTGATCCTGGGGTCAATGTAGGCGTAGGCGAGGTCGGTCAGCAAGTTGACGACGACCACGATCGTGGCGAGGAGCAGGACGATCGCCTGGACCACCTGGTAGTCGAGTCGGTAGATGGAGTCGATGAACAGGCGGCCGATGCCGCTCCAGGAGAAGATGGTCTCGATGACGATAGTGCCGCTGAGGATGAAGGCGATCCGATACCCGAGGACGGTCACGATCGGCAGCAGGGCATTGCGGACGACGTGGCGACGGAGGACGGCCCCCTGGCTGAGGCCCTTGGCCCGGGCGGTGGTGACGTGGTCCTGACCGAGGATCTCCAGGGTCGCGCCGCGGCTGAGCCGCGCTAGGATCGCCATCTCCTCGGCGGCCAGGACGGCGACTGGGAGGATCGCCGAGCGCCATCCCTCCGAACCGTATGACGGCAGCCAGCCGAGCCACAGCGAGAAGAGGATGATCAGCATCAGGCCGAGCCAGTAGTTGGGCACGGCGACGCCGAGGGTCGAGCCCAACATGCTGGAGTAGTCGACGAACGAGTGACGGCGGACGGCGGCGATGATGCCCAGCGGCAGGGCGACCAGCAGGGAGAGGCCGAGCGACATCGCGTTCAGGCGCAGGGTCGCCGGGGCGGCCTCCATCACCATCTGGGACACCGGAGTGCCGGTCCGGATCACGGACTGGCCGAAGTCCAATTGGACGACGTTGCCGAGCCAGGTGCCGTACTGGACGTACCAGGGCTTGTCGAGGCCCCACTTGCGCTCGATGGCGTCGATCTGGGCCTGGGAGACCTGGGCCTCACCGATCAGGATGTCGACCGGGCTGCCGGGCGCGAGCTGGAGGATCGCGAAGGTCGCGAAGCTGACCAGGAAGATGACGATGATCCCCTGCAGCACGCGCTGGACGACATAGGCGAGCATCGGTACCTTCCCCTCCCCCGCTCCGGCCGCGTCCCTCGCCGAACCAGACCGTCTCAGACCTCCGAGAGGCTATCACGGCCGATCACCGGGATGATCCCGTTGGGACACATCCCGGGCTGTGCGTACGGCGCCTGGACGCTCGTTCGGCCGAGGGACGCCGCACGCGGCACCCGTTTAGCCTGTCGCCTGTCAGACCGTCGGGTCCGCCCAGGGGAGCATCGCCCCTCCGGCCACGGCCGCGCGGACCGGTCAACGCCCCTCGCCATCATCCAGCGGACTCCAGCCCATCCTTGGATGACCGTGGGCCATCGGGAGTGCCATCCCGGGGCCCGGCCGACCGAATCGATCGTGCACGACCGGAGACCCCTAAGGACCGGCGGGAAACGTCCGGGCTCATCACCCGACCCGTCCCCGCCGGTCCTGGGAGTCCCTGGACCAGCGGGCCAGGGACCCCACGTTGTTCCGTCGACTGTCTCCGTCCTACGCTTCGGGCTCGATGAAGAACTGGTACGCCTTGGCGTAGATCGGGTCGGCCGTCAGGGCCGATTCCGGCAGGCCACCGACCCGCGGGTTGAAGTGGTTGAAGAGGTTCCAGTACATCATGAACAGGAACGGCACCTCCTCGGCCACGATCGCCTGGATTTCCTTGTAGATCTCGGCCCGCGCGTCCGGGTCGATCTCCGTCAGTCCCGCGTCGATCAACTCGTCGACCCGGGCGTTCTCGAAGTGCGAGAAGTTGTTGGTGCCGTCCGACCGGAGGGTCACCGAGGCATCCGGGTCGGCGCCTTCGCCATAGGTCCAGTTGAACAGGGCGGCGTCCATCTCCCCCGCCCGGAGCTGCTCGAGGATCGTGGCGACCGGCGCCTCCTCGATCTGCATGTCGACCCCGACCTCGGCCAGGTACGACTGGACCACCTCGGCCTCCGGCCGCCGCGCCTGATCGCCGGTGATCACGGTGCAGACGAACTCGCAGGGGGCGCCGTCCTTCTCGCGGACCCCGTCGTCGCCCATCACCCAGCCGGCCTCGTCCAACAACTGGCCGGCCCGATCGGGGTCGTACGGGTACTGGGGAACCTCGGGGTTGTAGTACTGCTCGATGGCCGGTGAGAGATTCGCGGTGGCGACCGTCGCGGCCCCACCGAAGATGTCGTCGACCACGGCTTGGCGGTCGATCGCGTAGAGCATGGCCTGGCGAACGCGCTTGTCGCTGAGTACCGGGTGGCGGTTGTTGAGCGGGAAGTGGTTGACGGCGCTCGATGTCGTGACGAACGTGGTGAACTCGCCGCTCTCGGCCAGCCGCTGGTCGTCCTCAGAGATGAGCGGCCAGACCGAGGAGTCGGCTTCACCGTTCTCCAGGGCGATTGAGCGGACCGACGCCTCCGGCACCACGTCCAGGCGGACCTCGTCGAGGTTCGGCCGGCCGCGGAAGTGACCATCGTAGGCGATGACGCTGGTCGAGCGGGCAGCATCCCAGCTGTTGAGCCGGAAGGCCCCCGTCCCGATCGGTTCGGCCTTGTAGGCGTCCTCGCCGATCTCGCCGTGGTAGTGGGCCGGCACGATGAAGGTTGAGGCGACCTGGTAGTAGAAGGCGGCGTTGGGGGACTTCAGGTTCACCACCACGGTGTAGTCGTCCGGCGCCTCGACCGATTCCACCAAGGTGAAATCGTTGGCCGACACCGCGGCGTTGTCGGGGTTCATGTACCACTCGTAGGTGTATTTGACGTCCTCGCTGGTGAAGGGCTCACCGTCGTGGAACGTGACGCCCTGGTGAAGGGTGAACGTGTACTGGAGACCATCCTCGGAGATCGTCGGCTCCTCCGTGGCCAGGACTGGCTGGTAGACGTAGTTCTCGTCGATTTCCATGAGGGCGTTGTGGATCTGGGTGACGATGACGAAGTGGACCGTCGGCCCGTCGTCGTCCGGGCTGAGACTGGCGATCTCCTGGTGGCCGAGCAGGATCAGCGTGCCGCCCTGCGGGGCGTCGCTGGCGACCGGTGTGCTGACGCCCGCCGCGGGTGTCGCGGCGCCAGCGGCCGGGGTGCCGGCCTGCAGGGCGCGGGGGACGAAGCGGGCCTCGGTGATCTGGCCGGAGCGCATCGCCATCCCGAGGGCGGGCACGGCGACGCCGGCCGCGGCCGCCTTCTTGAGAAACGCCCGGCGGGACGCGGTGCCGGAGTTCATGTCGTCCGGTGTGCGGGTGAGATCATCGGCGTGGGACATTCGGCATCCTCCTAGATGGTCGCGACGCTGCCCGGTGGCCGACCGCTTCGGCCAGAGTGAGGTCCCGCCACATCGATCCAGCCATGCCGGGAATCCCGGACCAGGGGAGAGCGAACGATGTGGGAGGGCATTGTGTCAGGTTTCTCGCGATGCGCAAGGGCGGCGGTCGCCGTTGTGCGAGTGGTACGAA
>CADCWH010000252.1 GCA_902806395.1 uncultured Thermomicrobiales bacterium
AATGCGGCAGGATGTACGTACACTCCGACTACGCCCCCTCAAGCACGCATGCCGAACGAGTACCGGAGGAACGCTCTCTGGGCCGGACATGTTGGGGGAGGATTCGAACCATGACGCACCTGAAGCAAGGGCTCACGACCTTCATCCTGCTGATCAAGTCGGGTCCATGGGGTCATCCGCTAGTGACGCGGCATCATTTGCATAGGGACTAGTACCCCGGACGTGACGCCACGGCAAACCCGAGACTAATGGCCAGCGGGTGGCCGGCGGACGTCAATACTCCTCCGCCAGGATGGTGTCGGTGGGTCGTGCGGCGCCCGTTGGCCCCGCCATGGGGCCCACCGACGAGGTGCGGCTCTGGGACGGGCGGTGTGGCAGGGACTGCCTTCTCTTCCCACGCCGGGGAGCGACTTTTCCTTTAGTCGCAGGTCTCCGCACGACCCACGCGAGGCCGGACGCGTTCAGGGATCACCGCTGCGCGCTACTCCCTGCCCAGCCTACGGGGCTATGATGCGCCCTATGGTCTCGCTGATCCCGCCGCGCCGATCCCTCACCAGTCACCGTTGGCCGATCGGGGCGAACCACGCCGCCGACCTCGCGGCCGTGTTGGCCCTCTTCCTCCTCACCGCCATCGCCACCGGGGACATCGTCGTCGGGGACACGATGGTGGGTCAGGACACTGCCGCCTTCTTCTACCCGATCTTTCGTGCCCTGGGGCAGCGGCTCGCCGCCGGCGACATCCCGGGATGGAATCCGCACCAGTTTGCCGGTGTTCCCTTCGCCGCCGACCCCGAGTCGGGGTGGATGTACCTCCCGGCGATGCTCTTCTTCACCGCCCTTCCCGTGGCCACCGCCGCCAAGGCGTGGCTCATCTTCCACCTGGTCCTACCGGGACTTGTGACCTACGGGTTGGGACGGGTGCTGGGGCTGGGCGTGCTCGGGTCACTGACGGCGGCGGTGGCCTATGAGTTCTCGGGACTCCTGTACGCCCGAAACGTCTGTTGCCCCGCCTACGGCCAGGTGTTGGCGTGGCTGCCTGCCCTCCTACTCGGGACCGAGATGGCGATCCGGAGTCGGACCTGGTCGGCGCGGCTCGCCTGGTGGGGTGCCGCCGGTCTTGCCCTCAGCCAGATCCTCGTCGCGTGGCTCGGGCAAGGTTCCTATTACGCCTTGCTAGCCTTCGGCGGATACGTCCTCTATCGCACGGTCTTCTCCCCTCCCCACCCATCGGGATCTTTCGCGAAGCGATTGCTCGGCCTTGCACTCCATGGGGCGGTGCCCTTGACGATTGGATTGGCCCTGGCTGCGGCGGCGATCCTGCCCCGATTCGAATACCACACGCGGTCGAATCTGGCCGAAGGCTACACGGGCGACCTAGCCTGGGCCGCCGTCCTCGGTGGTTGGGATGGATCCGCGACGATCACCAGGCTCCTCGGCCCCACCCTCTTTTATGTCGGCGGTTCGACGCTGGTCCTGGTGGGTGCTGCGCTCGTCCTCGCCCGCGGTCACCACGCCGTTCCCTACTTCACTGCCCTCGCCGTCGGTGCGCTCGTGCTAGCCCAGGCCGAGACGACCCCCCTGCACCGGCTGCCGTACATCCTCCTCCCCCGGTTCGAGGAGCTGCACCGGCATTGGCCAGAGCGAGTCATGGTGGTCTTCTACCTTGGACCGGCGATGTTGGCGGGTGTCGCGGTCAACGCGATCGCGGGGCGCAGACATCTCATGCCTCGCGCGGGTGTCGCCGTGCTCGCCGTCTTGGTGCCCACGGCCATGGCCGTATCAATCCGGTGGGGTATCCCGCAGGCGCTGGTCGCTGGCTCCGTCGCTCTGCTCGCCATCGCGGCGGTGCGGGGAGGGACGGCAGGGAGGCTGGTGCCCCCGCTGCTCATCCTGACGGTCTTCGTCGACCTGTTCGTGATGGGCCGCTTCAATCTCGACCACGGTCCCTTCGGCGGCTTCCATGAGGTCGACCTGGGGGAGGAGTACACGCCAAGCGGGGCAGCCACGTTCCTCCGCGAGCGAGCCGAGGACGGCGATCTCGGACGATTCTTCGGGTACGACCCTGGTATCCACCCGGGCGACACCACTCCCCAGCTCTATCGCTTCTCCTTTGCCGACCCGCGGGCGAATGTCCTCCTCCTGAACAACCGGGCCACCGCCCTCGGTCTCCAGGACATCCAGGGGTACAACCCGATCCAGCCACAGCGCTACGTCGAGGTGATGCGGGCGCTGAACGGTTTCGCGCAGGAGTACCACGAGGCCAACGTCTATTCCGAGGGCCTCGGTTCGCCGCTCCTCGATCTCCTCAACACGCGCTATATCCTCGTTCCCGCGGCGATCCCGGCGGACCGGACCGATCTCCGGGGGTTGATCGCGGCCCACCCCGTCGTCTATCGGGATGAAGATGTCCAGATCCTGGAGAACCGGGCCGCGCTCCCCCGCGCCTGGCTCGTTCACGAGGCTCGCCTGGTCGCTCCGGGCGAAGCGTTACCCCTCCTGGCATCCGGTGCGGTCGACCCACGACGGGTCGCCCTGCTGGAGGACGCTCCTTCGCAAGCAATCGGTCCTCCCGGTACCGCCGGCGACGATGAGGTCAGCATCACTGCCTATGAGGCCGACCACCTGACGATCACGGTCCGCACGGCTGCTCCGGCGCTGCTCGTCCTCAGCGAAACGGCCGACCCCGCATGGCGGGCCGAGGTCGACGGAGAGCCCGTTTCCGTCCTGACGGCGAACCACGTCCTCCGCGCGGTCCCTGTCCCGGCCGGCCAGCACACCGTCGAATTGCGGTACGAGTCGTCTCCCCTGCGCGCGGGATTGGCGGTCTCGCTCCTGGGCTACGTGGGGCTGATCGCGATCTGGGCCGCCGCTGGGTGGAAAACTCGCCACGCCGTCCGGCAACGGCGCCGCACCCGGTGATGCGCCCTCCCGTAGCCTGACCGAGCCGTCCCCTCAGCAACACGCCGGGACTCGACCCGATGCCCTGGCCGACCCGCGTTGCACTCGACGTCGGTCACCCCCGCGAATCGGACTGAACTGTGTCCACCCCGGGAGACACCCGAATCCCCAACGTCACTCCGCCATCGGTCACGGTGTCCAGGACGACAGGACGTGCGATTTTCGAGGGATCAGGTGCGAGTCCAGTCCCGTGCGAGCGACGCCCGCCTTGGGTGCCGCGGGGCCTGGCATGCCGGGCACCAGCCTTGACACTCTGTTAATCTCCAGGGTAGGGTTGCTCTCCCAATGGCTTCCCTACCCCGACCCGACCAAGACATCCTTGACCGTCCAGTTTCTGGGGGATCTGTCGACCTGTCCTCGGACCAACCGGTCGAGACGCCGATCGGGGTGGACGAAGGTCGGTCCTACACCGCCATCGTCCTGACCATCTTCATCGCCTACATCGCCTTCGCGATCGGCCTGACCGTCTATCGGGGCGTAAACTTCATCGAGCCCGATCGGTGGGCCATCTTTTTGCTGGTCGGCGCGATCATCCTCGGCAAGTGGAAGTCGTTCCTGCGGGACTGGACGCCGTTCGTCTTCCTGCTCTTCGGCTTCGAGTTCCTGCGCGGCGTCGCGGGCGATCGGGTCGCCTCGGGCGGGCTCCTACGTGACGACCATCCCGATGTCCACGTCGACGCGCTGATCGCCGCCGACCGCGCCCTCTTCGGTGGGGCGATCCCCCCGGTCTGGCTCCAGGACAAGCTCTACGTGCCCGGCACGGTCCATTGGTACGACGTCCTCGCGGTGCTGGTGTACGGCCTCCACTTCGTCTTTCCACTGGTGTTCGCGTTCATCCTCTGGGTCGGTCGCAAGGACCGGTTCTGGCAGTTCACGATCGGGCTGCTGGTGATGAGCTACCTGGGCTTCGCCTGCTACGTGCTCTACCCGGCGGCGCCACCCTGGCTCGCGCAGGATTGGGGCTATATCCAGGGCCTCCAGAACCCGTTCGGCCAAACGTTCCAGGTCCTGGCCCCCCGGCGGTACGACAACTTCGACACGATGACGCTCTGGACGCTCCGCAGCCCCAACCCCGTGGCGGCGATGCCGTCCTTGCACGCGGCCTATCCCTGGTTCGTGATGATGATCGCGGTCAAGTTCTATGGCCGGTGGGGATTGGTCTTTCTCCCCTACAACGTGATGCTGTGGTTCAGCGCCGTCTACCTCGGGCACCACTGGGTGATCGATCTCCTAGCGGGCATTGCCCTGGCAACCGCCTGCTACCTGGTGCTCCAGTTCGTCTGGCCACGCCTCACGGCGAGAACGTCCCGACCGGCACCGGAGACCTCCGTAGGCTGGCCGCGCGGCGGTTTCGGTTGAGACACGGCTGCCTGCACGACTGACGCATCTCAGAGCGGTCTCCGCCTCGTCCGTCCAATCCCTGATTTAGGTTCGTCGTCCCTGCCAATCAGTAGCCTCGCTCCTGGTCATGAAGGCACTTCACGACCCTACGATGTATTGTCCGTCTCTCGGGATTCGTTCCTCGTGGCCCCGGAGCACGGATTCCGCCGGGTTAGCTCGGGATCACCTCAACTCAGCGATCGGGCAGCACCGGCAGCGTACCGATCGGGTCGATGAATCGGCCCGACGCACCCAGCCCGTAGTCGATAACGGTCACGAAAAAGTCCGGGTCGCTCGTCGCGGCCTCAATCGTCCCCGTCACCGCCGACCCCAACGCCTCAAGTCGCCAGGGACCGGAGCACTCACAGATCACCGC
>CADCWH010000253.1 GCA_902806395.1 uncultured Thermomicrobiales bacterium
CCCTCCCGATCCCGTCTCACCTTGCGGTCCCGCTGGTCCCATCACCCCCTGCGGCCCGGGCTCGCCTCGCTCGCCTTGGGGACCCGCCGATCCAGTCTCGCCCTGCGGCCCTGGTGCTCCTGCCGGACCCTGCTCGCCCGGTGCGCCGGGGTCACCCGTCAGCCCCTGTTCGCCTTGGGGTCCGGGCAGCCCCTGTTCGCCTTGGGGTCCCATCTCCCCGGGCAACCCTTGAGGTCCTGGGTCGCCGGGTAGGCCCTGGGGACCCTGAGGCCCCGTTTGGTTCCAGGAAATGGGCACCTCGTTGCCCCGGCAGGCGACCATGATCCGGACATTGCCCGTCTGGGCGTCGTAACAGCCGTTGATCACCCCGCCCGATTGGGCGTAGGCGGTGCCCGCCACCCCGGCAACCAGCCCGACGATGAGCAGCACCGTCACACCGAATCGGGACGTCACCCGTGACCGCCACGTCATCATCTGCGATCCTCTCCCGTCGTGAGCGGAGCCACCTCCGCTGCCCGTGCGACTACGGTACGAGGTCGCCCGGGATGGGGGAATACGCGATTCGACGTATTTCACCCACGGGGATCGGATCTGCTGGAGGCACGTGGGGTCCTCTTGTCTGGGACGCACCGCATCGCCTCGTCCGAGCCCATGCCTCGCGCTACCGGTTCACGGCAGTTCCCATGACACCCTCGTCCCACCAAGGTCGGATGCGGAATATCGGCCGGTCCGGGTATGATGCGGCGCCCAGACATGACGACCCGTTGGACTCGACCCTCAGACTGGCGTGCTCGCCGCTGGAGAGACCCTCGACAATGCCTTCCCCAGAACAGACGCAGATGGAGCGTCAACACATCTTCGCCGTGAACGGCTCGCCGGATCTCCTCGACGTGATCCGGACCCTGTTTCAGGACGAGAACTACAACGTCACCACGACCAACTTCATCCCCGATACGTTCGACCAGATCGCCACCGCCGCGCCGGCCGTGCTCATCGTCGACCTAGTCAGGGGTGAAGAGGCGGGCTTCAATTTGTTAGAACAGCTCTCGCGCGAGGATGCGACGCGGGACCTCCCGATCATCGTCGTCTCCACCAGCCAGGCGATGATCGATGAGGCCCGGGCCCACCCCGCCCAGTACGGGCGGCGGCGGTTCCTCCGCAAGCCATTCGACATCGACGACCTGCTGACCATGGTGACGGATCTCGTCGGCCGGGCATAAGGGCTCGGGCGCCGTCCCCAGAATCGTCCCAGCCCGAGATGGCAACGGTCATCGGGAGGGCGTGGCAGGATGTCGATCGGGTCATGCGGCCGGGCGGCGGGTCTGCTGCGTGCGAGGACCGGCTGTGCCGGGCACAGGAGGTCGACCTACCCCCAACGCCGCACGGCCATCCAGGCGTGTCACCCCTACGTTTGTCAGGACCCACCCGATGGGGTCTTCATCTTGGGGACGACGCTCCGCTCCCGATCATCGGTGCGGCCGTGAGCGCCCGCCGGTCGCGGAGGCTCGCTCATCACCATGCTATGCTGCGCCCCTTGGTGGGCACCGAGCCGGCCGAACAGCACGAGGAGGATCGATCCATGCGCCGCTTCTCAGCCTTGGTCCTCGTAGTCGTCATCGCACTCTTCGGGTTGATGGGTGCGTCCCAGCCCGCCGCCCGCGTCACCGCCCAAGATGGCACCCCATCGGCCGAGGGGGAGTTCGGTCTGGAAGGGGTGAGCTTCGAGCCCCTGGCCCTCGCCCCTGGAGTCACGCTCCCGAGCCAAGCCGATCTAGTTCTCGTTCGCCTCGGCCTCGAGCCAGGCGCGGTGCTGCCGGCCGACCCAGAGGATCCAGCGCTGGCGATGGTGCTCGTCGAGAGCGGTGAACTCACGCTGGTCCTCGACGGCCCAGTCACGATCACCCGGGCGGGATCCTTCGCCCAGGCGTTGGGCACGGCCGAGGCGGGGGGCGCCTTCGTCGCCCCGGAGGAGACGGCCGCAGCCGGCGAAACCGTGACTCTGCAAACCGGTGACGTCGTCGTCTTGCCGCCCAACATCGGGGGTGAGATGCGTAACGACGGTGAGGAACCGGTGGTTGGCCTGGGCTTCATCGTGGAGCCGCCCTCCTCAGGTGGGGCCGTGCCGGCCGAGGGCACGCCTGAGGGAACACCGACGACGTGATCCTCACGGTCCGGAGTGGCGATCGCTCGGCATACGGGCATTCGCCGCTCCGGACGGCTCCAGCCGATCGCGTGATCGGTCCGGTCTCCGTTCGGTCATCTGATGAAGGGGAGGGATCGAGGCGAGGAGGTCGCATGCCGTGAGTCCTCCCGCGTGGCTCGCGATCACCGGGGGCGTCGGCCTCCTCGCTGGCGTCATGCTTCGCTGGAGGGGATCGTGCCTACTCTTCCTCCTCGTCATCGCGCTCGTAGTGGCGATCTATGCTTATGACGTGATTGATGGGGGGATCAACGAGGGGCTCGGCGGGGACCCGATCCCGCTCGCGGTCATCCTCGTCTTCGTCTTGGGTCCGTTCTTCCTGTCGGCGGGACTCGGTGCCGTCGTCGGAGCCTGGCTGAGGGACCGCCGGGCGTAGGCCGTCGCCGGTGACCCGGTGCCCCGTCCTCCTCGGCCGATTGGCGCTCCACGTACCGAACGCTCTGCCCGACCGACAGAACCCCGGGAATCGACGCCACGGGGGAACCGGGCCACGAACGGGGTAGGGCGGGCGCGAGGTTGCGAACCACTCGGGTCCCACCTCGTCGGCGGGATGGCGCGACATCGCATGCCCTACCGGCGGGGGATGGGGCGTTGCCCCGTCGGTCGTTCCCATGGGCGGGTCGACATCGCGACGCGATGTCCGAGGACCCTGGCCAACGGCCAGGGTCCAGCGTTGCGTCCTCACCACCACGTGCGAGAACATATCGTGATGAGGAATTCGGCGCGACGTGCCGGGACCGGGAGCGTGACCATGCAGCGCGGTGATCTGCCCGGCGCGCCGGTCGTGACCGCTGAGTTGATCCCCGCCAACGGTCGCTACGGCGAGGTCTTCGACCGGGGCTACCAGCGCTACGGCGGGGTCCGGCTCGGCCGGGGGCACGGCGTCTGGGCCGTGGCCCGCTACTCGATGCGGCGGGCGATGGGGTTCAAGAAGAGTTGGTCCTCGAAGGTGATCCCGTTCTTCGTCTACATCGCCGCCACCCTGACCGCCGTGATCCCGATCGGCATCGAAGCCTTCATCGACCAGAGGGTGATCGGGTATCCGGAGTTCTTCGGCTTCCTCTACCTGCTGCAGGGGATCTTCATCGCCACCATCGCGCCGGAGTTCCTCTGCAGCGACCGGCGGGAGAACGTGCTGTCGCTGTACTTCTGCCGCGCCATCACCCGGCTGGACTACCTGTTGGGCAAGCTGCTCGGGGCGGGGCTCCTGGCGCTGACGGTGACCCTGGCTCCTGCCCTGATCCTCTGGTTCGGCCGGCAATCGCAAGCGGACGCCCCCCTGGACGCCCTGTGGAGCAACCTGCCGGACCTGGGACGATTGGTCTTCGTCGGCGTGATGCTGGCGCTGTACCTAAGTTCCGGCGGCCTGATGATCTCCTCGTTCACGGGTCGCAAGAGTATCGCGGTGGCGGTGATCATCGTCGGTGTCGTGGTCATCGAGGCGCTCGTTGGCCTGCTGAGCGTGGCCGTGGACGGGGACCTCCAGCGGTACAGCATCGTCGTCAGTCCGACCTTGGTGTCGGCCGGCCTATCCGACAGCATCTTCCGGCCGGATGATCCGACACTCGATTTTCCGTGGTGGGGATATGCGGTCACCATGGTCGTGACGATCCTCGGGTGCATCGCGATCATGTACCGGCGTTACGTCCGTGAAGACTGACCGACATCGTCTATGGAATGTGATGGGAGGCGCGACCTCATGGTAATCGCACCAGGAGTTCGGACCGGGCGGGACGACGTTTTCGACGGATCGGTTGGGACCCTGGCGCCGCCGACCAGCGACGAGATGGAGAGAGACCGTCTTCCTGGACTCTCTGTCGGGCAACAGCCGGCCATCACGGTAGAGGCGGTCTCCAAGTGGTATGGCGACATCGTGGCCGTCTCTGACGTCTCCTTCGGCGTTGCGCCCGGGGTCACGGCGCTCCTCGGCCCGAACGGCGCCGGCAAGTCGACGGTGCTGAAGATGATCGCGGGGCTGGTCGCGCCGTCCTCCGGTCGGGTGATGGTGGCGGGCCACCCGCCTCGGGGCAAGGCGGCCGACTACCGCCGCCTTGGCCTGGTGCCTGAACAGGAGGAGATCTACCCCTTCCTGACCGGCCGCGAGTTCGTCCGTTTCAATGCCTTGCTCCAGGACCTCTCCGACCCCGACCGGGCGACCCGCGACGCGATCGACCTTGTCGAGATGACCGACGCGGCGGGTCGGCCGATCGGTGGCTACTCGAAGGGCATGCGACAGCGGATCAAGGTCGCCGCCGCCCTCGTCCACGACCCCGAGGTCCTGCTGCTGGACGAACCGCTCAACGGGATGGACCCCGTCCAGCGTGTCCGACTAATCGAACTGATGCGCCAGCTCGGCGCGGCGGGAAAGACGGTCCTCGTTTCGTCGCACGTGCTGGTCGAGGTGGAACGATTCGCCCAGAGCATCTTGGTCATCGTCAACGGCAAGCTGGCTGCCGCCGGTGACTATCGGACGATCCGGGAGCGCATCGACCGCCACGACCATGTGATCGGTATCCTGACCGACGATCCCCGCCGCCTGGCAGCCTCCCTGGTGGCTGACGATGCGATCCGTTCCGTCCGCTTCGACGGCCCGGGCCGAATCGTGGTCGAGACCAACGATGTCCAGCGCTGTGCCCGTCTCGTGCCGACTGTGGCCAGCACCGAGGGCATCCGGCTGCGGGGTATCCAACCCGCCGACGAGTCCCTGACCTCGGTCTTCGAATACCTGACGGAGCGGTGATGAGCCACGACACCACCCACGTCCCCGAACGACACCTTTCCAGGTCCACAGTCCCCGCCACAGAGGCGCGGCGATGATCCTGCCCTGGCGGCCGTTCCCGATCGTGACACTGACGATCAGGCAATTCATGGTCGGGCGGGCGGTGCGGATCGTGGCCGCACTGGCGGCGATCCCCCTCTTGTTCGCCTTGGTCTACCGGATCAACTCCGACTGGTCCACCGTCTATGCGTTCCTGGTCGAGCAGGTGTTCCTGAACGTGTTCTCCCCGACGCTGCTGCCCATCATGGTCCTGATCCTGGCGACCGGGGCTCTGGGCAACGAGGTCGAGGATCGGACGTTGCTCTACCTGACGCTGAAACCGCGCATGCGGTTACGGATCGTGCTGGAGAAGTTCGTCGGCATCTTGGCGGTGGCCGTCCCGACGATTTTGGTCGGTCTGGCCCTTGCCTTTGCCCTGGCCTCGACTGCGCCGGGTCCCCGGCGACTGATCAACCGGGGATTGGAGCAACCGGACCTGACGCCGGTGTTCGTCGCCGCGATCGTCGCCGCCTTCTTCGGCATCGTCGCCTTCGCGGCGGTGTTCCTCGCCGTCAGTTTGTTCGTGCCGAGGGCGCTGCTCGTCGGCATCGTCTATGCCTTTGCCTGGGAGAGCCTGCTCGGCCGGTTCATCGGCGGCATCCGGCTGATCAGCATCCGCCACTATGTGCAATCGATCTTTGTTTCGATGCTGGATGACCCTGATTTCACGGTTGCGAACGCCTTCACAGCCCAGGCCGCGATGATCACTATCGTGGTCGCCGTGATACTCTCGCTGGCCCTTGCCACCTGGCGGTTGGGCCGAATGCAACTCGACTGAAGGCACATGGGCGATCGACGTCGCCGAGGAGAACGAGAACGATGACCGACCACGCGGCGAA
>CADCWH010000254.1 GCA_902806395.1 uncultured Thermomicrobiales bacterium
ATGGTGATGCCGGGGGACAACGTGGAGATGGGGGTGCAGCTGGGGACGCCGGTGGCGATCGAGGAGGGGCTGCGCTTCGCGATCCGGGAGGGCGGCCGCACCGTCGGCGCCGGCGTCGTCACCTCCATCACCAAGTAGGTCACGCCGCATGACCGGCGATCCTTGACCGGGTCGCCGGTCGCCGTTCCTCGGCGGGATTCCCCGCTGTCGGTCCGCACCGGGTACTAACTAGGCAACGACCCGCCACCACGCGGGGGAGAGGTGACGATGGTCGCGCGAAAGACGAGTCAGAAGATCCGGATCCGACTCAAGGCCTACGATCACAAGATCTTGGACCAATCGGCTTCCAAGATCGTGGAGACGGCCGAGTCGACCGGTGCCAAGGTGGCGGGCCCCGTGCCGTTGCCGACCCGGATCGAGAAGTTCAGCGTGATCCGGTCTCCCTTCATCGACAAGGACTCCCAGGAGCAGTTCGAGATCCGCACGCACAAGCGGTTGATCGATGTCCTGGAGCCCAGCAACAACACCATCCGGGCCCTGATGCGGCTGAACTTGCCGGCCGGGGTCGATATCGAGATCAAGCTCTAGGCGACCGTCGCCCAGAGAACACGAACTCGCGCCAGCGATGCGCCGGCGCACACGCTCTGTAGGTCGCGGCGGCCCAGTGGGGCTGACCCGGCTTCCTGAACGACAGGGGAGAGCCAATGGTCCAGGGATTGATCGGGCGCAAGCTCGGCATGACGCAAATGTTTGACGAGCGGGGCATCGTCCACCCCGTCACCGTGGTCGAGACCGGCCCCTGCGTAGTGACGCAGGTCCGGACCGAAGAGCGCGACGGCTACGAGGCCGTCCAACTCGGCTTCGGTCTCGACAAGCGCCTCAACAAGCCCGAGCAGGGTCACGTCCGCGCCAGCGGGTTCCAGTCCAAGCACCTGCGGGAGTTCAGGGCCGACGACGTGGACGCCGTCTCGGTCGGTCAGGTCATCAAGGCCGACCTCTTCACGGCGGGCGACCAGGTCGACGTGACCGGCACGTCGAAGGGTCGCGGTTTCCAGGGTGGCGTCAAGCGACATGGCTTCGCCGGTGGCCCCGCCACCCACGGTCAATCGGATCGCCACCGCGCCCCGGGCTCCATTGGTTCCAGTGCCACCCCGGGCCGGGTCTTCAAGGGCCTCCGGATGGCGGGCCACATGGGGCACGAGCGGGTCACCGTGCAGAACCTCGAGGTCCTGCGGGTGGATACCGAGCGCAACCTGCTCCTGATCAAGGGCTCAGTGCCCGGCCCCAACAAGGGTCTGGTCATGGTCCGGCGGGCGGCGAAGCGGCCGGTGAAGCGGTAGTCCGGTGATCCGGGCCGCGCATGTGACGAGGGATGTGGAACGATGGCGATGATGGTGAACATTGTTGATGCGACGGGGGCAGTCGTCGGCCGGGCGGAGCTTGACGAGACCGTCTGGGGAGTGGAGCCGCATATCGCGGTGATGCACCAGGCCCTGCTGCGCCAGCTCGCGAACGCCCGCAAGGGCACCCACAAGACGAAGACCCGCGGCTTCGTCAGCGGTGGTGGCAAGAAGCCTTACCGGCAGAAGGGGACCGGCCGAGCCCGCCAAGGTTCGACTCGGGCCCCGCAGTGGAAGGGCGGTGGCGTGGTCTGGGGTCCCCAGCCTCGCGACTACACCCAAGCCATGCCGCGCAAGATGCGCCGCCTGGCGATCCGCTCGGCGCTTTCGGCCAAGCTGCGCGACCAGCGCTTGACGGTGGTCCGGGGCCTCTCCGAGATCGAGCCGCGAACGAAGGCGATGCGGGGCGTGCTGGCCACCTTGCCGCAGTCCCGCTCGATGCTGATCGCGGTGCCGGACAAGGAGGGCGCCGAGGCGATCTACCGCTCGGCCAACAACCTCCCGGAAGTCCACGTCATCACCGCTCCGATGCTCAATGTCCGAGATGTACTGAAGTACGACCGACTGGTCATCATGGAAGAGGCGGTCGCGGTGGTCGAGGGGCTGTGGGCCCTCCAGGGAGCCGCTCGGGTCCCCGGTCGGTTCCGCAAGGCACGTCTGGCCAGGCTGCGGCGTCGGCAGGGGAACATCCTCGCCGCGAAGGGCGCCCGCGTGGCGCGGGAGCAGGTCTCATGAGCGGTCTGAGGATGGAGGACGTCCTGCGGCGTCCGCTGATCACCGAGAAGAACACGGAGCTGATGACGCGGGGCCAGTACACCTTCGAGGTGGACCCTGAGGCGAACAAGATCCAGATTCGCCAGGCCGTCGAGGCCACCTTCAACGTGAAGGTCGTCTCGGTCAACACCTTGAACGTCAAGCCGAAGCCGAAGTCCCGCGCCGTTCGGCGAGGACGGGGCCGGATCGAGGGAAATGGCCCCCTGCGCAAGAAGGCCTACGTCACCCTGGCGCCGGGTCAAGAGATCGACCCGTTCAACCTGTAGGCCGGAGGGGAACACGCCATGCCTATCCGTCGTTATAAGCCGACCTCTCCTGGTCGCCGGTCGATGTCAGTCGCGATCTTCGACGACCTGACGAAGAAGCGTCCCGAGAAGAGCCTGACCGAGACGCTGCGCCGCAAGGCCGGCCGGAACAACGCTGGCCGGATCACCACCCGGCACCAGGGCGGTGGCCACAAGCGTCTCTATCGGATCATCGACTTCAAGCGCAACAAGCTCGGCATCCCGGCCCGAGTGGCGGCGATCGAATACGATCCGAACCGCTCGGCACGGATCGCCCTGCTGTTCTACGTGGATGGCGAGAAGCGCTACATGCTCGCCCCGGTGGGCGTGAAGGTCGGCGACACGGTGGTCGCCGGACCGGATGCCCCGATCCGCACCGGCAACGCCCTGCCCCTAGCCCGCATCCCGACCGGAACCCAGATCCACAACATTGAGCTGTACCCGGGTAAGGGGGGCCAGATGGTCCGCTCGGCGGGCACCTCGGCCCAGCTCATGGCGAAGTCCGACACCTATGCGCAGGTACGGATGCCTTCTGGCGAGGTCCGCCTGATCAATCTGAAGTGCATGGCCACGCTCGGCCAGGTCAGCAACGTCGACCACGAGAACATCCAAATCGGCAAGGCGGGCCGGAGCCGCCACATGGGCCGCCGCCCGACCGTCCGCGGATCGGTGATGAACCCCCGCGACCACCCGCACGGCGGTGGCGAGGGCAAGGCCCCGATCGGCATGAACCCCAAGACGAAGTGGGGCAAGCCCGCCACCAAGCGGACCCGTAACAACAAGCGGACGGACGACATGATCGTCCGCAAGCGGCCGAC
>CADCWH010000255.1 GCA_902806395.1 uncultured Thermomicrobiales bacterium
ATGGTGATGCCGGGGGACAACGTGGAGATGGGGGTGCAGCTGGGGACGCCGGTGGCGATCGAGGAGGGGCTGCGCTTCGCGATCCGGGAGGGCGGCCGCACCGTCGGCGCCGGCGTCGTCACCTCCATCACCAAGTAAGGCGTTTTCAGGCATACTGTAGGCGTGTGGGCCTGCCGATCGGGATGGCTCGCTGAGCCGTCGCCCAGAGGGGATGTAGTACAATGGCCAAGAAGGGCAAAGCCGATCGGCAGGTGATCACGCTTGAGTGCACCGTGTGCCGCGAGCGCAATTACACGACCGAGAAGAACCGTCGGAACGACCCGGGCCGGCTGGAGCTGAAGAAGTTTTGCTCCCGCTGCCGATCGCATCAGTTGCACCGGGAAACGCGATAACCCCCGGACCGGACGCCCCGTCCGGTCCCTAGGGTCGTAGCTCAATTGGTAGAGCAGCGGTCTCCAAAACCGCAGGTTGCAGGTTCGAGTCCTGTCGGCCCTGCCACTCGGCTGGGTACAGCGCGTTGATGACGGCGACTGGGGCGGCGCCCGCGAGGTGAGCCGCCCCTCGTCGCGTGAGTGGCAGTCTTCCGGGACGGTGCGGCGACGATGACCGTCGTTCCCGACCGTACTGGGCTGGGGAAGGAAGCAGGACATGGCCACGCAGCGAAGAGCGCAATCGACCAAGCGTCAGCAAGCCAAGGCGGCCGCTCGGGCGGGCGCGTCTCGGACCGCCAACGGCACCGGTAATCGGCAGGCTGCCGCGGCCCGCCAGGCGGCCCAGGGCACCGGGGCGACCACCGCCGGGACAATGGCCGGTGTTGCCCCGGCCGTAGCCAAGGCGCCGAAGCCGCAACCACGATCGGCGGAGGTTGCTCCCTCTGCGGCGACCGGCCGTGCCGCCGCCAAGGAGCAGCGGCCGGCGGCTCCCTCGGCCGGCTCGGCGTGGCGCGACCGTACCGAGGGCGTCCGGCGCCTCGTGGCCGACACGCGGGCAGAACTCCGGCGGGTGAACTGGCCTGACCAAGAGACGACACGGGCCCTGACCATCGTGGTCATCGCGATCTCGGCGGCACTGGGCGTACTGCTCGGCGGCATCGACTTCGTGCTGTTCCAGCTCTTCGAGGCGCTCTGACCGGGACGCCCCCAGCGGGCCGGGCCGCGATCCGGCACCGGCCGGCGTGGGACGACGCGGCGAGAGAGAGGATTCCCCAATGGAACGCACGAGCCTGAAGGACCGCTTGGCCGCCAAGCGCGCCGCCGCCAATGGCGAGAGTGTGCCGTCCGGCCAGGGGCAATGGTTCGTCCTCCACACCTACTCGGGGTACGAGAACAAGGTCAAGAAGACGATCGAGAGCCGCATCGAGGCCCTCGATCTCGGCGACCGGGTCCATGAGATCGTGGTCCCCACCCAGGACGAGATCGAGATCCGCAACAGCCAGCGTTACACCGTGCAACGGAAGGTCTTCCCGGGTTACGTGCTGGTGCGCATGGACCTCGACGACGACACCTGGTACACGCTGCGTAACACCCCTGGCGTGACCGGGTTCGTCAACGTCAATAACAAGCCGGTGCCGCTAGCCGAGTCCGAGGTCCAGAGCATCCTGAAGGGGATGACGGCCGAGGCGCCGAAGGTCAAAGTCAGTTTCCAGGTGGGCGACTCGGTCCAGATCACCGATGGTCCGTTCGCGGACTTCCGGGGCGAGATCGACGAGGTCAATCACGAGCGGGGCAAGATCAAGGTGTTGGTCTCCTTTTTCGGTCGGGAAACCCCGGTCGAATTGGACTTCTTGCAGGTGGAACGCGAATCGTAGATTCGACCGCCCGGCTCTTGGCCGGGGAATGGGATGTCGAGGTCTGGTGACCCGACGATGATGGCGAGCGAGTGACTCGTCCCGGAGGACTGACGTGGCGAAGCGTGTTCGAGCGTATGTGAAACTCCAGATCGCGGCGGGCAAGGCGACCCCCGCCCCGCCGATCGGCCCCGCCCTCGGCCAGCACGGCGTGGCGATCATGAACTTCTGTAAGGAATACAACGAGCGGACTCAGAACATGGCCGGCCAGATCGTGCCGGTGGTGATCACGGTCTACGAGGACCGGTCCTTCAGCTTCGTGACCAAGACCCCGCCGGCGGCCGACCTGCTGCGGCGTGCGGCGGGGATCGATAAGGGTGCCGGAAACCCGAGGACCGAGAAGGTCGGAAAGGTGAGCCCCGACCAGATCCGCGAGATCGCCGAGTTGAAGTTGAAGGACCTCAACGCGGTCGATGTCGCTGGCGCCGTCAAGCAGATCGAGGGCACCGCCCGCAGCATGGGTATCGAGATCGCTGGCTAGGGTAGCCGGTGTGACGAGACGGTAGGGGTGGGAGGGGCGACCCGTCAGGACCACCGGGGAGAACCAGCATGGCCGGACACGGCAAGAAGTACATCGAGGCCGCAAAGAAAGTCGAGCCCGAGCGCCTCTACGAGGCCGAGGAGGCCATCGCGCTGATGCGCGAGGTGGCGTTCGCGGGCTTTGACGAGACGATTGAGGTCCATGCCCGCCTGGGCATCGATCCCCGCCAGGCGGACCAACTGGTCCGTACCAACGTCGCCCTGCCACACGGTACGGGTAAGGTGGTCCGGGTGCTCGTCTTCGCGGCCGGAGAGGCGGAGCGGGTCGCTCTGGACGCCGGTGCCGACTACGCCGGCACCGACGAGTACGTCCAAAAGATCCAGAATGACGACTGGCTGGAGTTCGACGCCGCGATCGCGATGGCGGACCAGATGGGCAAGGTCGGTGGGCTGGGGCGGATCCTGGGACGACGTGGCCTGATGCCGAACCCCCGCTCCGGCACCGTCGTCCGCGCGCCGGAGGACCTGCCGGCCGTGATCCGGGAACTCAAGGGTGGTCGGATCGAGTTCCGGAATGACCGGACCGGGATCGTCCACGCGCCGCTGGGCCGGAAGAGCTTCTCCGACGAGCAGATCCGGGACAACCTCTACGCGGTGGTCGACGCCATCAACCGCGCCAAGCCCGCTAGCGTCAAGGGCGTCTACTGCCGTACACTGACGATCGCGACGACCATGAGCCCGGGGATCGCCCTCGACGTGGCGACCACCTCGGCAGCGGCCTCGGCCTCGGCCGGATAACGGCGACCGGTCGTTTCCCACAATCGAACACCTCCCTGACCAGAGACCGCCGGTGCGCTCCAGCGCTCAATATCCGGCGCAGGTCCATGGACTGACGCTATCGGACTCCGGTCTGCGTCGTGCGCCCTGGGCCATCACTGGCCCGGGGCGTCGTTCGTTTCTACCGATCGGGTGCCTTGGCGGCACCTCGCATGAACAGGGAAAGGAGGTGATTCCGGATGCCGACACCGAAGAAGGCCCAGGCGATCGATGAGCTCGCCGATGGGCTCGGCCGTTCAGGGTTGGCGATCGTCACCGATTATCGTGGCCTCTCCGTGTCCGACCTCCAGGGCTTCCGCAACACGTTGCGGCCATTGGATGCCGAGCTGCGGGTGGCGAAGAACACGCTGACCTCGATCGCCGCCGAGCGGGTCGGGATCGAAGGGATGACGGACATCCTGTCGGGCCCGACGGCGCTGGTGCTGGCCTATGGCGACATCGTCAGCGTTTCCAAGGCCGTCAGTGATTTCGTGCGGACGTCACGGGTCCTGACGATCCGGGCCGGCGTGCTCAACCAGCGCGTGGTCTCGACGCGGGACATCGAGGAGATCGCGACGCTGCCGAGCCGGGACGAGTTGGTCGGCAAGTTGGTTGGCCTACTCGCCTCGCCGATGACCCGCACGGTGGGCGTGCTGTCCGGCCCGGGCCGGTCGCTGGCCTACCTGCTCCAGGCGCGGATCGATCAGCAGGGAGGAGCACCGGCGAGCGAGCCGGAGCCAGAGGCGGCCGACTGATCGCTCGGCCCGACGCACGTATGGGTCAGGCAGAACGCGACCGACTCACGATATGCCGGACGGGTGTCCGGTGACGACGCGCGACAGGCGCGTGACTGAAGAGGAGAGGTGACCAGATGGCCGATCAGGAACAGTTGATCACGCAGCTCGAAGGCATGACCGTGTTGGAGCTCAACACCCTCGTCAAGTCGCTCGAGGAGCGCTGGGGTGTCTCCGCGGCGGCGCCGGTCGCCATGGCAGGCGGTGGCGGCGGCGGCGGTGCCGGCGCGGCGGTGGTCGAGGAAGAGGAGCAGACCGAGTTCGACGTGGTGCTGACCGAGATCGGCGCCAACAAGATCCAGGTCATCAAGGCGGTCCGAGAGCTGACCAGCCTCGGCCTCAAGGAGGCCAAGGACCTGGTCGACGGCGCGCCGAAGCCGGTCCGCCAAGGCATCACCAAGGAAGAGGCCCAGGCCGCCAAGGCCAAGCTCGAAGAGGTCGGCGCGAAGGCCGACGTCAAGTAGGGCGAACGGACCGGATAGTACCGCCGTTCCGGCCCGTCCTGGCCCGCGTCCTGGCTCTCAGAAGGGGAGCGAGGACGCGGGTGCTGCGGAGAATCGGGCCGGGGGGCGTGCTATACTCGGTCCCATCGGGGCGTGGCGCAGTCCGGTAGCGCACCGGTATGGGGTACCGGTGGTCGGAGGTTCGAATCCTCTCGCCCCGACCAGAATGTTCTCACCCCACGTCGAGACGAAGCTCTCGCCGGGACATCCTCGCCTGGCGAAGCTGGCCCCGACCCATGTCGGGATCAGTGATGGACACACAGACCCATGAGTACTGCGGCGGCAAACCGGTCGCCCCGGATCATCATCGCTGATGATGAGTCTCTGATCCGGCTCGACCTCCGGGAAATGCTGACGCAGCTCGGGTACGAGGTGATCGCTGAGGCAGGCGATGGCACCACGGCCCTCGAACTCGCGCGGAAGCTGCAACCCGACCTGCTTGTGATGGACATCAAGATGCCCGGCATCGACGGCATCGCCGCCGCCGAGATCTTGACTCGGGAACGCATCGCCCCCGTCGTGCTGGTGACCGCCTACTCAGACCAGGGGTTGGTCGACCGGGCCAAGGAGGCCGGGGTCGTCGGCTACGTCGTCAAGCCTTTTCGCGAGACCGAACTGATGCCGGTCATCGAACTGTCGCTGGCCCGATTCGACGAGTTCCGGGCTCTGGAGCGAGAGGTCGGAGACCTCAAGGACGCGCTGGAAACCCGCAAGCTCGTCGAGCGGGCCAAGGGCGTCTTGATGGAGACCCACGGCCTGCGCGAGTCCGAAGCGTTCCACCGCATTCGCAAGACCAGCATGGACGCCAGGAAGTCGATGAAGGAGGTGGCCGAGGCCATCCTCCTCACCCACGAGATGGATTTTGGCAACCGCGAGAGCGGTCGTTCCACCTCGAGTACGACCTGACCCACGCAGACGGTCGAGGTAATATCCTGCCACGTTGAGGACGCGCCGCCGTGACGGGATATTCCCGTCACGGCGGCCCGTCCTCGTCACAAGCGGCCTAAGCTGACGGCGGGGGAGGTAGAGTGGTCGGCCCTCGGACCGGCGTGGCCGTCGGTTCATCGGGCGATGCGAGGACCGTGACCGTGACCGATGGCGGATCGGTGCTGATCCACTCGACGTTCGGCGGCAGCAGGATCGCCGGAGTTCCCTCGTGGGTGC
>CADCWH010000256.1 GCA_902806395.1 uncultured Thermomicrobiales bacterium
CCACCTACCGCTGGCTGTTCAATGCTCTTTGGTGCTCGGTGGACCGATGACGGACGAGACGCGGTACCAGCCGAAGGCGCGGGCCCGGACCTCGACCCACCGGCCGCACCTGCTGGTGATCACCCACGACCTCGACCTCGCGACGTTTCTGATCGAGGGACTCGTGGTCGGCGGGTTTTGGGTCAGCACGGTGGCAAACGGCCTGTTGGCCTTGGAAGTGTTTCGCCTCCGCGGCTTCGACGCCGTACTGCTCGATGTCGATCTACCAGGACTCTCCGCGCCCGACCTGCTGCGACGCCTACGGTCGACAGGGGCAGCCGGAGCCGCGCGACAACCGATCGACTTGCCGATAATCGCCATCGCCGGCGACCCGGGCCAGTCCGACCGATCCCGATGGCTGGCGGCCGGTGCCGACGATCTTTGGCTACCCCCGTTCGAGATCGAGGCTCTCGTGCCCCAAATTTACGCCGTCGTGGAGGCTTGGCGGACAGCTCATCCGGATCGTCCGTGGGCCGATGAGGTGGCCCAGGTCAAGCCGACCTGAGCCAGCAACGACGGCTCACGGATCGAGCCCCCTACTCTCCCGGTGTGGCGGTCAGGGTGAGCAACTTGCTCTCCACCACCGGCAAGACAGTGGCGAGGAAATCGTCGACCGTCATCGCGCCCAGGTCCTCACCGGAGCGGAGCCGGACCGCGACGTGCCCCGATTCCATTTCCCGCTTGCCGATCACCAGCATGTAGGGCACCTTCTGCAGCTGCGCAGCCCTGATCTTCTGCTGCATCCGGTTGCTGCTCGCATCGACCTCGACGCGCAGCCCGGCGGCGACGAGTCGGCTCTGGACCGTGGTCGCGGCCTCGATCTGACCATCGGCGATCGGGACGATCATCACTTGGACCGGCGCAAGCCAGGCCGGGAAGTTGCCGGCGTAGTGCTCGATCAGTCCGCCGACGAATCGCTCCATTGACCCGAGTAGGGTGCGATGGATCATGGCGACCCGGTGGCGCTCGCCGTCCTCGCCGATGTACTGGACATCGAAGCGCTCGGGTAGGTTGAAGTCGACTTGGATCGTCGGTCCGGTCCATTCCCGACCCAAGGCATCCACCCACTTGATATCGATCTTCGGACCATAGAAGGCCCCACCTCCCACGTCCGTCTTGTATGCCAGGCCCCGTCGCTCCATGGCCTGCCGCAACGCGTCGGTCGCCCGCTCCCAGGTAGCCTCGTCGCCGATCGCCTTTTCGGGCCGCGTCGCCAGGTAGGCCTGGAACTCGTAGCCAAAGGTGGCTGCCATGTGTTCGGCCAGGTCGATCACGCCCTCTACCTCGGACCCGATCTGGTCCGGCGTGCAGAAGATGTGGGAGTCGTCCTGGGTGAAGCCGCGCACCCGGAGCATGCCGTGCAGCGTGCCCGACCGCTCGTACCGGTAGACCGTGCCCAACTCAGCCAGGCGAATCGGTAGGTCGCGGTAGGATCGGGTCGAGCTCTTGTAGATCATGATGTGGCCCGGGCAGTTCATCGGCTTGAGATAGTAGTCCTGCTCCTCGATGGAGATCGGACTGTACATGTTCTCGGCATAGGTCTCGAGGTGTCCCGACCGCTCGTAGATTTTCGCCGAGGCGATGTGCGGCGTGTAGACCAGGTCGTAGCCCCGGGCCAACTGTTCCCGCTGCTCGTATTGCTCGACCAAGTAGCGCACCATCGCCCCACGCGGGTGCCAGAGGATGAGTCCGGCCCCGATCTCCTCATTGACGGAGAACAGGTCCAACTCCCGACCAAGGCGGCGGTGATCACGCCGCTGCGCCTCCTCCAGGCGGTGGAGATGGGCGTCCAGTTCCTCCTGGGTCGGCCACGCCGTGCCGTAGATGCGCTGGAGCATCGGCCGCCGCTCGTCGCCTCGCCAGTAGGCCCCCGCGACAGACTGGAGCTTGAAGGGGCCGATGTCAGCGGTGGTCGCGACGTGGGGACCACGACAGAGATCGAGGAACTCACCCTGGCGGTAGGTCGTGATCTCCTCGCCCTCAGGGAACCCCTCGATCAGTTCGACCTTGTAGGGGTTATCGCCGAAGGTCATCAGCGCCTCTTGCCGGGAGATGCTCCGCCGTTCGAACGGCTCGGCCCGGTTCCGGTGCTGGCGCATCCGCTTCTCGATGTCGACGAGGTCGTCGGGCGTCAGCGACCGGGGCAGGTCAATGTCGTAGTAGAACCCGTGCTCGATGGCCGGGCCGATCGCGAACTTGGCGTCGGGAAAGATCTCCTGGACCGCCTCAGCCATCAGGTGGGCAGCCGAGTGACGCATCCTGGCCAACTCATAGGCACCGGGGTCGTCGGTCTCGACGGCGACATCCATCTCGGCGACCTCTTCGGCGATTGGGATTCCAGACATGGGACGCTCCTCTCGCGCCGGACGGCCCCGGCACCATGGGTGTGACCGGGCCGGCCAAGGTGGAAAAACGGCGACGGCCCGGCATCCTCGCAGGGACGCCGGGCCGACGTGGTTCCACCCTCGTTTCGACGACCTCTCGGTCGTCGCTCAGAGCAGCCGATAACGGGGCCAGCCGAGCCTGCTTACGATAGGGGCGCCGGGCGGCGCTCACCCGTTGGGCGGCTCCCTCACAGGGGGTGTTCGCGCCTGGCGCCTCGTCCCGACCTCCCACCGTATGGCCGGGCTCTCTCGCGGGCACCTCTGGCGGTACTCGTCCTGTTCTCAGGGGTCGTATCCGTCTGTGCCTCTCATGGTAGGACCGGCTCTCCTGGGTGTCAATCCTCCTGCCTCGACCTCGTCTACCGGGGAGGTACAGACGTCCGGGCCGGTCAGGCAGAATTCAGGCGCCGCCGTATCTCCCGGTGGCCCATGGCCGACTTCATCCCCTGTCCACCGATGATGGCGACCGCGACCGCAAACGCGGGGATGATGCTGCCGTCTAGTCCTCCCGTCGCCGTCAGTCCCCCGCTCGCTGGCCGGACAGCTGCCGGCGCAGCGCCGGGGTTTGTTCCTGAACTTGGGACCATCCCGGCCGCACCCCCCGGCTGTCCGAGGACCTTCGGGTCGGGCACGGTTCCCAGCGTGGCACCGGTCACCGCCCCGCGTCCGATCTTCGCCGCGTCAGGGTCGAGGTACGAAACGCGCTCGCCGGTGACCTGTCCCCCGGCCGCGACCCGTTCCGCGCGCTGTTCGAAGGCGTAATCCAATAACACCCGGTTGTCGTCGTACCAATCCCCATTCTCGTGGACACCATCGAACGTGACAGAGATCATGGTGGCACCATCGCGTTCGGCCACTTCGATCAGGCACCAACCGGCGTCCCAATCGTAGCCGGTCTTGCCCCCCACCAGGTCCGGGTAATCCATATCCGTGAGCAGGCGATTGTTATTGCGCAACACGAAGCCCTCGGCGGTCTCGTAGCTCTCGGCCGAGATCAGCTCGACGAAGCGCGGGTAGCGCAGGGCGTACATGACGAAGGTGGCGAGGTCACGGGGAGTCGTGTAGTGGTCCGGCACGCCCCAGCCATGGGGGTTCACCAAGTTGGTGTCCCGCAGACCCATGTCGGCGATCCGCTGGTTCATACGGTCGACGAACCGCTGCACGGCCTCGTCGGGGTCGTCACCCGGTTGGCCCCCTAGGTTGCGTGCGATAGCGAGGGCAGCATCGTTCCCCGACGGCAGCATCAAACCATAGAGCAATTCTTCGAGGCGGAGACGTTCCCCGGGGTCGAAGCCCATCAGGGAGTTGTTGGCGTCCAGCAGGTCGGCCTCGCTGGTCTCGAGGATCGTCTCGTCGGACGCCGCCTCGATCGCCTCGATCGCGGTGAAGACCTTGGTCAAGCTCGCCATCGCTGCCCGATCGTTCGCACCTCGCTGGGCGAAGATCTCGCCGGTTTCGGCGTCGATCACGATGTATTGGGCGCTGTTGACCTTGAGTTCCGGTACTTCCTGTGCCACGACGGGCGTCCGGAGGGCATGGAGGAGAGTGACCAGCAGCACCATGGTCAGGCAACGAGCCAGCCTCACCTGCCGGTTCCCAATCCTCCGCATCGTGCCCTTCCCGGCCGCCCCGGCCCCTTCCCCACCTTAGACGTCCTCTTCGCTGTTGGCGTCGAGGATACCGACCCCCGTTCGACATCGTCAACCAGTCGACGAATCACCGGGCATGGAAACGGCCACCCTCGTGAGGGTGGCCGACGGCCCGAGTCGTTTGCGGTGGGCGACACTGGACTCGAACCAGTGACCTCCACGATGTCAACGTGGCGCTCTAACCAACTGAGCTAGCCGCCCGCGTGGCCCCGGCACCCCCAGAGTATACGGAGCCGGGCAAAGCCCGTCAAACCGCGTTTACGTTAGACGGTGCCTCGTGCACGACGCCTCTGCACTCGTCTCGGGATCGACAGGGTCCGTCACGCCCGGACACCGAGCTACC